>NZ_LZKD01000160.1:0-19282 GCF_001668695.1 Mycobacterium sp. E2497 | reverse complement strand
CACTACGAGAACAAGTACAAGGTGCCGGCCAACGCGTCCGCGGTGATCGTCAACCCCACCCTGGTCGCGTCGCGCAGCATTCAGCTGGAGCCGCCGTATAAAGGTGGCCCGGTGATGGGCAACCACGCGGTGATCCCCATCGAGCGCACGCAGGTCCCGACCGAATGGGACGAACTGCGCGACAGCGTCGCCAACATCATCGCCAAACTCGGCCCGACACCCGAGCAACCCAAGGGTCCGTTCGGTGAGGCCATCGAGTCGTTCGCGGACGGTCTGGCCGGCAAGGGCAAGCAGATCAACACCACGCTGAACAGCCTGTCGCGGTCGTTGACCGCGCTGAACGAGGGCCGCGGCGACTTCTTCGCGGTGGTGCGCAGCCTGGCCCAGTTCGTCAACGCCCTGCACAAAGACGACCAGCAGTTCGTCGCGCTGAACAAGAACCTGGCCGAGTTCACCGACAAGTTGACCGGTTCGGACCGGGACCTCACGAATGCGCTTCAGCAGTTCGACAGCCTGCTGTCCACCCTGCGCCCATTCCTGGACAAGAACCGCGGGGTGCTCGCGCACGACGTCGACAACTTGTCCACTCTCACCACCACGCTGGTCCAACCCGATCCGCTGAACGGGTTGGAGACCGCCCTGCACGTCTTGCCGACGCTGGAGACGAACCTCAGCCAGATCTATCACCCGTCGCACGGCGCCGTCATGTCCATCCCGGCGATTCCCAACTTCGCGAACCCAATGCAGTTCGTCTGCAGCATGATTCAGGCCGGCAGTCGGCTGGGCTATCAGGATTCCGCCGAACTGTGCGCGCAATACCTGGCGCCGATCCTCGATGCCATCAAGTTCAACTACCTGCCGTTCGGACTGAATCTGTTCAGCACCGCCGAAGCGCTGCCCAAGGAAGTCGCCTATTCGGAGGACCGGCTGCACCCGCCGAACGGATACAAGGACACCACCGTGCCCGGTATCTGGGTGCCCGATACACCGTTCTCGCACCGCAACACTCAGCCCGGCTGGGTCGCCGCGCCGGGCATGCAAGGCACCCAGGTGGGGCCGGTTACCGGCGGCCTGATGACCCCGGAATCTCTGGCCGAACTGATGGGCGGCCCCGACGCCCCAGCCCCACCGCCGGGTTTGCAAACCCCGCCGGGACCGCCGAACGCCTACGACGAGAACCCGGTGGTGCCGCCGATCGGCCTGCGGGCGCCGCAGGTGCCGATCCCGCCACCGCCGCCGGGGCCGGGCGTAGTTCCGGGTCCGGTCCCGCCGACTCCGGTGGCCGCGTCGACGGGAGCGGGATCGTGAACCACCCGCGAAGCATGGCGATCCGGAACATGCTGCGCGCGTTCGGCTCTCGCACTCGGCACCGGGCCTTCAAGGGGCTGGCCATATTGAGCGCCGCGGCGGTGCTGGCGTCGTGCGCGAAGTGGCACGGAATCGCGAACGTGCCGATGCCGGGCGGCCCGGGCTCGGGGCCGGGGTCCTACACCGTCTACGTGCAGATGCCGGACACACTGGCGCTCAACGACAACAGCCGCGTGCGGGTGGCCGACGTCTTCGTCGGCACGGTACGCGCGATCCAACTGAAGAACTGGGTCGCGACGCTGACACTACGTCTGGGCAAGGACGTCAAGCTGCCCAAGAACGCGACCGCCAAGATCGGCCAGACCAGTCTCCTGGGTTCACAGCATGTCGAGCTGGCCGCACCGCCCAACCCGTCCCCGGAACCACTGCGGGACGGCGACACCATCCCGCTCAAAAATGCGTCCATGTATCCCACGACCGAGCAGACGCTGGCAAGTCTTGCCATCGTGCTCCGCGGCGGAGGCATCCCGAACCTCGAAGTGCTGCAGAACGAGGTCTACAACATCGTCAACGGCCGAGCGGACCAGATCCGCGCCTTCCTCGGCAAACTCGACACCTTCACCGCCCGACTCGACGAGCAACGCGCTGACATCACCCGAGCCATCGACTCCACCAACCGGCTGCTGGCCTACGTGGGTCCCCGTTCGGACGTCTTGGACCGTGTCCTCACCGAATTCCCGCCGTTGCTCAAGCATTTCGCCGACAAACAGAACCTTTTGATCAACGCGGTGGACGCGACGGGACGGCTCAGCCAACTCGCCGACCAATACCTGTCGGGCGCGCGCGGCGACATCCACCAGGACCTGTTGTCGCTGCAGTGCCCGTTGCGGGAACTCGGCCGTGCGGCGCCATATCTGATTCGCGCCCTCAAGCTGATCCTCGTCCGGCCGTTCGACATCGACGCTGTGCCCAAGGCGTTCCGCGGCGACTACTTCAACCTGTCGCTCACGCTGGACCTGACCATGAGCGCCGTGGACAACGCGGTCCTCACCGGGACCGGGTTCTCCGGAGCGCTGCGCGCACTCGAGCAATCGTGGGGCCGCGACCCCGAGACGATGATCCCCGACGTCCGCTACACGCCGAACCCCAATGACGTCCCCGGCGGGCCGCTGGTCGAGAGGGCGGACCGGCAATGCTGACCCGCTTCATCAAACGCCAGCTGGTCATGTTCGCCGCCCTGACTGCGATCACGGCGGTCGCGCTGGGCTGGTATTACCTGCAGATTCCCAGCGCGGTCGGGATCGGCCAGTACACGCTGAAAGCGGAGCTGCCCGCGTCGGGCGGTCTCTACAAGACCTCGAACGTGACCTATCGCGGTGAAACCATCGGCACGGTCACCGCCGTCGAGCCGACCAAGACCGGCGCACGGGTGACCATGAGCATCGCCGACCGCTACAAGATCCCGATTGACGCGTCGGCGAACGTGCATTCGGTGTCGGCGGTCGGTGAGCAGTACCTGGACCTGGTGTCGACGGGCAACCCCGGCCAGTACTTCTCGCCCGGACAGACCATCACCAAGGGCACGGTGCCCACCGAGATCGGGCCGGCGCTGGATGCCGCCAACCGCGGGCTCGCGGTGCTGCCCAAGGACAAGATCGCCTCGCTGCTCGACGAAACAGCCCAAGCGGTCGGCGGATTGGGCCCCGCGCTGCAGCGGCTGGTGGACGCGACGCAGGCGATCGCCGGTGACTTCAAGACCAACATCGCCGACGTCAACGACATCATCCAAAACTCCGGGCCGATCATCGACAGCCAGGTCAACTCCGGTGACTCGATCGAGCGCTGGTCGCACAACCTGAGCATCCTGGCCGCGCAGAGCGCGCAGAGCGATCAGCATGTGCAGAGCATCCTGACCCAAGGGGCGCCGACCGCCGATCAGGTCAACGAGGTGTTCAGCGACGTCCGTGACTCGCTGCCGCAGACGCTGGCGAATCTCGAGATCGTGCTGGACATGCTCAAGCGCTACCACAAGGGCGTCGAGCAGCTGTTGGTGGCCTACCCGCAGGGCGCCTCGGAAGGACAGACGGTCACGACGGCCTTCCCGGGCTACGCGTCGCTCGGCACCTCGCTGACGATCAACCAGCCCCCGCCGTGCCTGACCGGCTTTCTCCCGGCAGAGCAGTGGCGGTCTCCGGCGGATACCAGCCTGGCGCCGATGCCGTCCGGGACGTATTGCAAGATCCCGCAGGACACTCCGGCCAATGCCGTGCGCGGCGCACGCAACCTGCCCTGTGTGGATGTCCCCGGCAAACGCGCCGCGACGCCACGAGAGTGCCGCGACCCCAAACCCTATGTGCCGCTGGGCACCAACCCCTGGTATGGCGACCCCAACCAGATCCTGACCTGCCCGGCGCCCGCCGCGCGCTGCGACCAGCCGGTGAAGCCCGGCCAGGTCATCCCCGCGCCATCGGTCGACAACGGCATGAACCCGGCGCCCTCGGACAGGGTCTCGGGGACACCGCCGCCCGTCAGCGACGCATTGCAGCGGCCGGGGTCGGGCACCGTCGAATGCAATGGGCAGCAACCGAATCCGTGCGTATACACCCCCAGCGGCCCTCCCCCGGCCGTCTATCTTCCCCAGAGCGGTGAGCTGGTGGGGCCCGACGGCGTCAAGTACGCAGTTGAGAATTCGAGTAAGACAGGAGACGACGGATGGAAGGACATGCTGGCACCGCGCGGCTGACTCGAGCGGGCTCCGTCGGTTCAACATCGCCGCGGCAGGCCGGTGCATGCCGCGTTCGGCGTGAGATGCGGGAAACCATTGGCCTAGGCCAACTTCGGAGTGACGCGTGCACGTATCTCGAGCGGGTGGCCACCGGCGAGACCATCGACATCGTCCGTCGCGGCAAGCTCGTGGGCCGCATCGTGCCCGTCGGTGACTGGAGGGTCGCTGCTATCCCGGCGCGATCCGCCGAGCCCGCGGCATCGGACACCGGTGGTTGGGTCGGCCTCGACGAACTGCGAACACGTGCCGGGCGGTGCTTCGACCGGGTCGCGGCCGGGGAGGCCCTCAGCGTGGTTCGCGGCGGTCGATTACTGGCGCAGATCGTGCCCGCCGGCGACGCGGAGCCGGCCCCGATCCCCGCCGAAGCCAGCGGCGGGATCGAGCTCGACGAACTACGGAAGCGCGCGGGGCGATATTTCGACGAGGTCGCGGCCGGCCAGACGATCGAGATCATCCGCGGCGGCAAGTTGGTCGCCCGCATCGTGTCGGTCGCCTAGGCGGAGCGCCCAGCTCCGACCGCACCGCGGAAGCTTTGCCCCGGCACCGTTGTTACGCCTCGCGTGACCGCGACGGGATTCCACGAGGGCGAGACCGCAACACAGCGCCGAGCTGGGGTCGAAGCCGAGGCCAAGCGGCTTGAGGGCATGCTCGACGGTACGGGCCTGTCGCCCGGCGCCGCACGATTTCTGGCGTCACAGCGGTTCGCCGCGCTGACCGGACGAGACCGCGACGGGGTCCTGTGGATCTCGCCGCTGGCCGCGCCGCCGGGCTTTCTCCGCGGACAAGACGACGTCTTGCACGTGTCGACCTTCCCCCGCGACGGCGATCCGCTGCACGAGATCCCGAGCGGTCAACAGGTCGGCCTCATCGCGATCGACTTCGCCACCCGGCGCAGGCTGCGGGTCAACGGCGACCTCGTCAGTGCCGACCACCGGGGCATGACCGTCCGCGTCGACCAGTCATACGGCAACTGCCCCAAGTACATCCACCGCCACCCGATCGAGGTCGCCACCCTTGCCGCCCCTCGGTCGCAACAAGCCGGGCGCGCAACGCTTCTGGACCCGTCCGCTCAAGCGATGATTGCCACGTCGGACACGTTCTTCCTGGGCACCACCCATCCCAGCCGCGGCAGCGATGCGTCACACCGCGGAGGCCCACCCGGATTCGTCCGGGTCGACTCCCCGGCCCGACTGTGGTGGCCGGATTTCCCGGGGAACAACATGTTCAACAGTTACGGCAACCTCGCCGTCGACGACGAAGCCGCTTTGCTGTTCGTCGACTTCGCTACCGGCGCCGTTCTGCACGTCAACGGCACCGCTCAGGTGCGGTGGACCGCCCCCGGCGCGGCCGGCGACGATGGGGCCGTCGGTCGCAACGTCGCATTCTCGGTGGCCGCCGTCGCCCGCTAGTCCGCGTCGAGTCCGTCGTCGGGCAGCGGGCGTCGGCAGATCGCGCGCGCCTCGGCGGCGCTGAGGCCGAACAGCCGCAGAACGTTCTCGGTGACGAGGTCCGCGGCGCGCGCGTCGTCACGATCGGGATCCTCACGCAACAGATTGCCCAGGCCGAGCAGCGCACCGCCGGCCATGGCGAGGGCCAGCCCGGGATCCTCGATGTCGAACCGCCCGGCGGCCACCCCGGCCTTGATATCGCGGAGGGCGCGCGGCGCCAGACCCCGTTGCGACGACAACAACTCCAGCCCATTGGCCAACAGAATCCGGCTCTCCTGCGGTCGGCGGCGAAACAGCCGGCCGGTCAGCCGGAAACTGGTGGCGAACGTCTCGGCCGGGTCCTCGATGGACTCCGTGAGCCGGTCCAGCATCGACCCGTAAGCGTCGAGCACGTCGGCGACGGCCGCCTCGAACAGCTGCTCCTTGCTGTCGAAGTGGTTGTAGAAGGATCCCATTCCGACGTCGGCCGCCTGGGTGATCTCCAGGACGGGCACGTTGACCTTGCCCTCGGCAATCAGTTGCTGCGCGGCCTTGACCAGCGCCGCCCGGGTCCGCCACTTGCGCCGCTCCAGCCGATTGGCCGGCTCCACCATCGCGCTCATTCACAGCAGTATGCCTCAGTGATGACGATTCCGTCAGGGTCTTGACTGAACGTTCTCTCGTATGTGACGATTTCGTCAGTTACTCGATGGAGTGGTGATGCATCTGACGAAGAGCGCCCGTGCGCAGGCGCACAGCGAACAGGGTCCGCGACGCGGCGAACACCCCGGGCGTGCCCGCAACCCGGTGATCAAAGTCGCCGACATCGCGTGGCTGGAGTTCGAGCGACTCGACCTGACGCGGGCAGACGCGTTCGCGCGGGCGTTCGGCTTCCACACGGCGCAGCACCGCCCCAACGAACTGCAGCTGCGCGGCACCCGGGAAGGCGCGCCGTGCGTCATCCTGCGCCACGGCCCGAGCAACCGCTTCACGGGTGCGGCTTTCCGGGCGTGCGACGAGGCCGACGTGCTCCGGCTGGCGGACAGCTTCGGCGCGCCCGTCGAACCGTTACCGGAGACCATCGGTGGGTTGTCGGTCACGTTGATCGACCCCAGCGGCATGCCGGTCCGGGTGGTCGCCGGCGTGCACGAACTCCCGGAGCTGCCGGGCCAACACGTCCACCAGTTCAATTTCGGACGCGAGGTCCGGCGCATCAACGCCGGCCAGCGGCCCCCTCGGGCGCCCGCGCAGGTGCAGCGCCTGGGCCATCTGGTGGTGCAGTCGACCAAGTACGTCGAGACGCTGAACTGGTACCTGGACAACCTGGGCATGATCGTCAGCGACTTTCTCTACTTTCCCGGGCAGCGCGACCGAGGGCCGACGATGAGTTTCATCCGGTGCGACCGCGGGTCGACACCGGCCGATCACCACACCCTGGCGATGGCCCTTGGCCCGGCTAACCGCTACGTCCATTCGGCATATCAGGTCAGCGATCTCGACGCGCTCGCCGCCGGCGGTGAATACCTTGGCGCCCAGGGATTTTCCCGGTCCTGGGGGATCGGCAGGCACATCCAGGGCAGTCAGATCTTCGACTACTGGCGCGATCCCGACGGCTATTTATTCGAGCACTTCACCGATGGCGACCTGTTCGATAACACGCTGGACCCCGGCTGGGCGCCCTTCACCGCGTCCGGTTTGGCCCAATGGGGACCGCCGGCAACCAGAGACTTCCTCGGCACCGATCCGAAATCGGCCCGCCGGGAAGTGGTTTCGATGATCACCGCGCTCCGAGCGCAAAACGAGTTCGATGTCAACCGCCTGATCGGCCTACTGAAAGTTCCCACGTCATGACCCTTTCCGTGCTGCACACCCACGACGCATGGTGGCTCAAGACCGCCCGCGGCGCGGCGAAGATCGACACCACCGCAACAACCACCGCCGCGCTGCTGGCCGACCGCAGTGCCATCGAGAACGCGGCCGCCAGCACCGTTACCGTGCCCGTCGATACCCTGAAGTTGGTGTCGCCGGTGACCCGGCCCTGCCGGGTGATCGCCCAGATGACCAACTACGAATCGCACGTCAAAGACGCGGGCATGGACCCGGCGTCGATCCCGCTGACCTTTTTCCGCAAGGCGTCGGCCTCCATCAACGGGCCTTTCGCCGACATCGTCAAACCCCCGCACGTCCGGCTGTTGGACTACGAGGTGGAGGTCGGGCTGGTGATCGGCCGCGGGGTCCCGGTCGGCACCGCCATCTCCGAGGAAAACCTGAGCGATTTCCTCGCCGGCCTGGTCGTCACCAACGACGTCTCCGCGCGTGACATCCAGCTCCCGCAAACCCAGTTCTACGAGGCGAAGTCGTACCCGACCTTCACACCGGTCGGGCCGGAACTCGTCCTGCTCACCGCCGACGAGTTCAAGCGCTTCGGTGATTTGCGACTGCGCCTGAGCGTCAATGGCCAGGAACGCCAGAACTCACTCGTCGAGGGCGACATGCTCTTCCGGCCCCTGCAGGCGCTGCAGTCGCTCACCCAGTTCCAGGAGCTCGCCCCGGGCGACCTGGTGCTCACCGGCACGCCGGCCGGCACCGCGCTGAGCGCCCCACCGAGGCCCGTGCAGGTCATCGGAAACCTGTTGCCGCCGGCGCTGAAATGGAAGATGTTCTTCTCGCGCCAGGCCGCCAACCGCAACTACTTGCGTGACGGTGACGTCGTCGAAGCGTCCGTGGCGACCGACGACGGGGCCATCGACCTCGGAACGCAGCGCACCACCGTCCGATTCGCGTGACAACTCCGCCCACCCGGCGGGTCCCCGTCGTCATCGTCGGCGCCGGACCGACCGGCGTCACCGCGGCCACGCTGCTGGCGCAGTACGGCGTGGACTGCCTGGTGCTCGACCGCTGGCCCGGCCTGTATCCCCAGCCCCGCGCGGTGCACCTGGACGACGAGATCTATCGCATCATCGCCCGCCTCGGGCTGGCCGACGAATTCGCCGCGATATCGCGGCCTACGCTGGGCCTGCGGTTGGTGGACAGCCGGTTTCGGACGCTCGCCGAGTTCGACCGCGACCCCGGGCACAATGTGCACGGCTTCCCGCCGGCCAACATGTTCGACCAGCCGGAATTGGAGGCCCTGCTGCGGGCCAACCTCGAGCGCCACCCGCACGCCGAGCTCCGGGGGAACGCCGAAGTCACCGACGTCGTGACGGACGGGACACGCATTCGGGTTACGTTCGCCGACCGCTCCGACGGCGGGCTCCACCGGGTCGACGCCGACTACCTGCTGGGCTGCGACGGCGCCAACAGCATGGTGCGCGCGGGCATCGGTTCGACCATGCGGGACTTGAACTTTCAGCAGCGCTGGCTGGTGGTCGACGTCGCCAGCGACGCCGATCTGGGCCAGTGGGACGGGGTGCACCAGTTGTGCGACCCGAATCGCGCGGGGACCTACATGCGCATCGGGCCGGCCCGCTACCGGTGGGAGTTCCGGTTGCTGGACGGCGAGACCGCGGACGATTTCGGCACCCTGGACCGATTGCGCCCGTTGATCAAGCCGTGGACCAGCGCAGTGCCCGTCGGCGAGCTGACTCTGGTGCGCGTCGCCGAATACACATTCCGCGCACAGATCGCCGACCGCTGGCGCCGCGGAAACGTGTTCATCCTCGGCGACGCGGCGCACCTCACTCCCCCGTTCATCGGCCAGGGCATGGGAGCGGGTTTGCGCGATGCTGCCAACCTGGCCTGGAAGATCGCCGGGGTCCACCACGGCACGCTGGCGCCGAGCGTCCTCGAAACCTATGAGCAGGAACGCAAACCGCATACCCGATCCATGATTCGGCTGGCGCTGGCGGTCGGTTGGGCGATGACCGGCGGGGGCCGCCTGGGCAATGCAGCCCGCCGGGCCGTGTTGCCGCGGCTGCGGCTCATCCCCGGCCTGCGCGCCAAGGTGGTGGACTCGACAACGCCGGCACTGCACCGTTCCGCCTTGGCGCACACATCCCGGAAACCGCGCCGGCTTGCCGGCACGCTCTGCCCGAATGCCCCGCTGAGCCAAGGTCACCGGCTGGACGACGCGCTTGGCACCGGTTTCGCATTGATCAGCACCGTTCACCCTGCTGCCGCCGACGAGGCGGCGCTGCGGCGGCGCAACGTCACTGTGCTGGTCGCCGAACCCGGCAGCCCGCTGGTGGCATGGCTACACAGTGGCCATGCCACCGCTGCGGTGGTGCGCCCCGACCGAACCGTGGCGCGCGCCGGACGCGACGTCGCCGCCCTTTGCGCGTGGACGGCGACGGTCGTCTCGCCCGGCGTAGATCAGGCGGACGCCGGTGGCCGCGCGACGATCACCGGTATCCGAACCGAGTGCAGGACCGCGTTGCTGACCGATCCCAACAGCACACCGGTCAGACCGCCGCGCCCGTGACTACCGACGACCAGAAGCTGTGCGGTCTCGGACTTTTCGGCGAGCTGCCGGGCCGGTTGATCCCGCACGACCAATCGCTGCACCGCCACGTCGGGGTAGCGTTCCTGCCAGCCCGCCAGGTTCTCGGCCAGGCTGCGGTGCGCCTCGGATTCCAGGGATGACCAATCCGCTTCCGGGAGGTCGGTGATCGCGATGTCGCTCCAGGCGTGCAATGCCGTCAGGCCGACACCGCGCCGGGAGGCTTCGTCGAACGCGACTCCGATCGCGAGCTCGGAAGCCGGTGAGCCGTCGACCCCGACCAGTACCGGCGCGTCTTGCGCCGCCGGTTGACCGTCTGCGTGGACGACGGCGACCGGGCAATGCGCGTGCCGCACGACCGTCGAACTGACCGAACCCAGCACGCCCCGGGCCAGCAATCCCCGTCCGGCGGTGCCCACGACGATCATCTCAGCCTCGTCGGACATCTTGATCAGGGCCAGCGCCGGGCTGGAGTACACGAGTTCCCGGTTGATCGTGACGTGTCCGTCCGCCGGAAGTGTCTCCTCGGCGAGCTTGATCGCGTGCATGATCGCCTTTTTGCCCTCGTCTTCCAGCCGCACCGCCAGAGAGTCGGGGTATGGGACCGGCGGCCAGGTGGCGGTGGGTGTCGTCACCGCGTGGACGACGGTCAGTGGAACATTACGCAGTGAAGCTTCGTGGGCGGCCCAGGTCGCGGCGGCGTTCGACGCCGACGAGCCGTCCACCGCGACGACGATGCCGCGGTGCTGGTCAGGTGTTGACATTTCGTTCTCCCTCCATCACCAGCGACGTTATAAACCCGCGGGCGTCCCGGTCGTGAGGCTTAAGTCCCTAACCAACGGGACGGAGGGCTGTTAGCGCCACCCGTTAAGGCGGCCGTAACGCCATGGTCAGGCGCCGGCTAGCTGCGTTGCCGCTGCAACTGCGCGATGACCCAGAACGGCAGCGCCACGAACAGCGTGCCGCCGACCAGGTTGCCCACGGTGGTGATGCCCAGGTTGGTGAGCAGGCCGTGTGGACCGAAGCCCCAACCGATGCCGGCTCGCGGCGCGGCGGGGTGAAACAGGTTGAGCAGCAAAGGAAGGCCGAGGAAGCCGACGTTGGCGATCACGTGCTGGGTGCCGCCGATCACGAATGCGAACGGCCCATAGAACGCGAACGTCATGCGGGCGACGTCGCTGCGGGCCTTGAAGAACATGCACATCGAGGTTTGCAGGAACCAGGTGCACACCACGGCCAGCAGCAGCGCCGTCCAGAAGGGCTGGCCGGCCTTCTGCGCGCCGACCGCGGCCGCCCGCTCGGCGAAGGCGCCCAGGTAGGGTCCTCCCGCGGCGCCACAGACGGTGACGAACGCCAGCGCCCCCAGGACGTTGCCGAGCAGGCCGACGATCACCAGAAAGGCGTAACCGCCGACGCTCATGGTGCGGTTGAGGACAGCCAGGAAACCGGCGGCCATGTCGGCGGTGATCAGCGACATCCCGGAGACCAGGATCAGGACGAAGGACATGCCGAACGCCAAGCCCATCAACAGGCTCGCAACGCCCGGGATCTTGACCCCGGTGCTCACCATCAACGCCAGCAGCGCGCCGAACGCGACCATCGCCCCGCCGACCAGGGAGCGCACCAGGAACGCCCACGGGTGCGTCGCCTTCTCGACGGCCATGGCGGCCACGCGGTCCACCATGGCGCCCACGCTGAGCGGCTCGAACGGGTCGCCGGCCGCGATCTCCGTCGTCCCCCCGGAGGCAAAGGGGGCGAAGGCGTTTGGCGGCACTTCGCCTTCCCACTGGGGCGCTTGCGCATTGATGGTCATCGGTGTTCGCCTTTCCGTAATGCGTTGAGCGCGTTGATGACCCCGCTGACATGCTCTTCGCTGAGCGTCTCGCCCTCGAAGACGTGAGCGAGCAGGATCTTCAGGTCGAGCATCTGCTGCAGGTAGATCAGGCACGGGGGGCATTCGTCGAGGTGCTTGGCGACGATCGGGCCCCATTGCCGGGGATCGGAGTCGACGAGTTCGTCGACGAGGTGGACGAACTCGACGCAGTCGATGGCGGGGACGGTGTTGTCGTGGACGGTCATCGGCGATACCGCTTTTCCAATTCGTTGCGCAGATTGCCGCGGGCGCGGTAGAGCAGCGCGCGTTGCCCTTCAGCGGTGAGTTCGAGCAGCTCGGCCGCCTCCTCCGCGGAGGCGCCGACGATGTCCCGCAGGATGACCAGTTGCCGTTGCCGAACCGGCAGCGCGTCCAGCGCCGCACGTACCTGCCCGACGAGCTCGTTCTCGACGGTGTGGTCCGCGGGCAGGAAGCGCCGTGACGGCGGGAGGTTCCAGTGTCCGGCGTCGGGATGGCCGGCGGGATGCATGCGGCCCGCCAGCGGGTCGACATCCTCCGCGGACAGCACCTCGTGGTCGCGGATGCGGGATTCGCGGCGCCGGTGCCGCGATGCGGTGTTCTTGACGATCGCGAACAGCCACGTCGCGACCGAGGAACGGCCCTCGAACGACTCCGCGGACTGCAGGATCTGCACCCAGGCCTCCTGCACCGCCTCTTCGGCCACCGTGGGCGAATCCACCATGGTGCGGGCGAAATTGACCATCGGCCGGTGAAAGTCGCGCACCAGTTTCGCAAGCGGGACGCCGCCGACGACGCGTTCGGATTCGGTGCCCCCCGGCGGCACCGCCACCGGGGTCACCATGGTCTCGCACTCAAGCGCATGCCGCCAGTTCCCAGCGCAGCTGGCCTTCGGACGGGGACTGAACCGGGATGAACGCCGCCTCCCGGTAGCGGCGGCTCGCCGATGTCCTGCTCGCATACCCCTTGCCGCCGGCGGTACGGACCTCGAGATCCGCACTGGCGCTGGCGAGTTCGGCTGCGGCAAGCCGCAGCGACAACAGCTCCCGCTTGGTGGGCGGCTCGTCCCCGCCCACGGCGGCGGCCAGATCCGCCACTGCCGCCTCCGCACCGGCGAGCTTCTCCTCGACCTGGTCGACCTGGGCGCTGAAGACCGAGTTCACCCCGCTGAGGGCGTTCCTGGCCTGCCCCACCGCGGTTCTGGTCAACCCCAGGCACATGGCCGACTGCAGGACGAGGAACGTCGGACGGACCGCCCGCAGGAAGCCGTCGAAGTCGCTCGCCAACACCTGCTCCGAGGGGACATAGGCGTCCGCCAGCTTCAGGTACGACGAGGCGGTGCTACCCATTGCCAGCAGGTCGAAATGATCACCGACCGCAACGCCGGGTGTGTTCAGCGGCAGGGCCACGATCAGCCGCTCGCCCGCGTCGGTGCGCACCGCGGTCACCATCGTCGAGTCCGGATAGAGGTTGCTCGCCCACCTGATCGATCCGGACACCACGTAGCCCCCGTCGGCCGGCGCGGCCGTCAACTCCAAACTTCCGCAGCCCGCCGCCTCCTTGAACGCCGAAGCCATGCCGGTCACCCCAAGCGTGGTTCCGGCAAGCAGCGGCTGGGCCGCCGCGGCGCTGAAAGGTGTTGCCGCGGTGAGCAGATACTCCACCGCCATCCGATGGGCCCAGAGTGAGAAGCCGGTGCTCATGCATTCTCCGGAGATCGAGCGGATCACCTCGACCATGTCGGGCAGCCTGCCGTCGACGTTGCCGGGAGCGCCGATCCCGAGCAGACCGGCCGCACCCAAGGCGGTGAAGCTGCGGCGGGCCTGGTGCTCGCCGCGGTCCAGCGCCGCGGCGTGGGCCCGGATGTCTTCCAGCAGTTCGACATCCAACCGGCTGGCCGCCGGGTCCATCGTCGCCGTCATCTCGATACCTCCTGGGCCGAATGCTTCCACGCATAGTCGAGGAATTTGCCGTCGAAAGTGACGACCACTCTGTCGCCTTCGGGGTGCGGCCGCCGCCGCACGCTCATCTGGAAGTTGATGGCGCTCATGATGCCGTCACCGAACTCTTCACCGATGAGTTCCTTGATCGCCGGGCCGTAGACGGCCAGCGCCTCGTGGAACCGGTAGATCGTGGGATCTGTTGTCATGGTCGCATCGGAACCCCGATACGGCATCATTTGCAGGACCGCCACCGCCTCGTCGTCGAGGCCGAGAAGCGATGCGACCGTTGCCGCGTCACCGGCGGGGAGCGGATGCTGCCCGAGGAGCGCCGCGACGGTCCATACCGGGTCCTTGCCGATCGATTCGGCGATTTTCGCCCAGCTCAGCCCTCGCTTGACGCGGGCCAACCTGATCGCCTGGCCGAGATCGGTCTTCGTCAAAGTGGTTGCCATCGACCGTTGTCCGTGCCTATCCGGTGAACAGGGTGGAGTCGACGCTCACCGGGTTGCGGAAGGTGTTCACCACCGGTGACCAGGCGATCGCGTTGTCGTGGATCTCCTTGAGTGTCGCGTCGTCGGCGTCTCCGGCCAGCGTCACCCGGCAGCGAACCGCGCTGAAGCCGAGGCGCTTTCCCTCGGGAGTGTCCCCCACCCCCCACACCGCGGAGATGTCGATGTCGCCTTCCATCTCGACCTCGATCTTGGTCAGCGTCACGCCGCGGTGCGTCGCGTTCGCCAGCAGGCCCACCGAGACGCAGGAACCCAGCGCGGCCAGGGCGGTTTCGGAAGGGTTGGGTGCGGAGTCGTCGCCGAGCAGCGCGGGCGGCTCGCCCACCAGCATCGGCGCCAGGTCGCGGACGTAGGTCATGTTGCGGAACCCGGTCTCGCACACCGTCTTGGCTTTGAGGGTCTTCTTCCCGGTCTCCGGGTTGGCCCTGGCGTTACACGACAGCTTGTCGAGGCCTTCGGCGTCGATGACGAGCGCGTCGGTCATGTGACTTCCTCCGTTTCGCTGATTCTGCGGCTTCACGGAGTTAGTGCTCTGCGGCGGCCGATGTGTGACGGTGGACCCGATTGGTTTACGCGGGCGACACGAAACATCACACAGCCGAAACGTGGCGCCGTCCAACGCCGGGCCCCGCCACGGAGGTTTGCTCAGCCGAAAAGGCCTTGTCCGATGTAGTGGCCTTCCGCGGGCGCGGGAGGCACCGCGAAGATTGCCGAGCCGATGTGGCGGATGTACTCGTTGAGCAGGTCGTGGGCGCCCAGCCGGTTCTGCAGGCGAATAAAATCTTGCGGATCTTTTTGATACGAGATGAACAGCAGGCCGGCGTCGAGTTGGCCGTTGGCGTCGAGGCCGTCGGTGTAGTTGTAGGAGCGCCGCCGGATCATGATGCCGTCATTGTTTTCCCGGGCGGCCAGGGCGACGTGGGACATCGGGTCGATGAGCGGATGCCCGTCGGCCCCCGTGGCGGCGAAGTCGGGCGCGTCGAATTCGCCCTTGCCGCTCAGCGGCGCTCCCTCCTCCTTGGTGCGGCCGAAGATCCGCTGCTGATTGCCGATGCGGTCGACATCCCAAGTTTCGAGCAGCATCCGGACCTTCCGCACCACTTGATACGTCCCGCCGTTCATCCACGGCTGGTCGTTGTCGTGCACCCAGACGAAGCGGTCGTACTCGGCGTCCGTGGCGATGTTGCGGGTCCCGTCCTTGAATCCCAGCAGATTTCGCGGGGTGCGCTGGCCGGGACCGGCCGATGCTCGGCTGAATCCCAGCACAGACCAGGACGGTGCGACGAGGTTGCGGCCCAGCCGGGCCAGGTTGCGCACGGTGTGATAGCAGACCTGGGGGTCGTCGGCGCAGGCTTGCACGGACAGGTCGCCGCCGCGCAGCCGAGGGTCCAGGTTGTCGCCGTTGAGCGGGGGCAGGTCGGTGAAGACCGCGGGCCGCCGCGCGGCGAGCCCGAACCGATCGCCGAACAGCGACGGCCCCAATCCGATGGTGACGGTGAGACTGGCCGGGCTCAGGCCGTAGGCTTCCCCGGTGTCGGCCGGTGGCTGGACCTCCACCCGCGGCTCGATGGCGCCGACCGGCTTGCCCGCCTGCAGGATCGCGGCCGCGGCGGACCAGCGCGCGAGGAGGGTCTGCACCTCGGTGCGCCCGGCGCCGGCGGACAGCGAGAATGACATGAACATGGCGTAACGCTGTGGGGGCGTGGCGATTCCGCCCTGATGCGGCTGACCGTAGAAGGGGTAGCTACGCCGCAGGTCGACATTGTCGTCCCCGCCGCCCGAGCCGTCGCCGGGGCGTCCGGCCGCCGTCGCGTAGCCCGCAAGGCCACCGACCGCGGTGCCGGTAAGCCCGGCCAGCGCGGCGCCGCCGAGCACGCGCCGGCGCGAAACCGATGCGGCTTCTTCGGGTTCGGCGATGTCGTCGGTCACGGTCAGCCCGCGGCGACGACTTTCTGGGCGACCGCGGACAGGCTTTGGTGCAGCGGCTGGATGACCGCGGTCAACTTCGGCGCGTCGGTCGCCTTCAGCGCGGCGGTGTACGTCCGGAACCCGCCCAGCGCGGCGGGCTCACGGTATCCGGCCAAAGTGGCCAGCACCGTGCGGAATTGCTGATCGATCCGGCCGACCAGATCGCCGTCGATCTTCTCCAGGCCCGGCCTCAGCGAGGCGTATGCCTGCTGGGCGCCCTCCACATTGCCGGAAAAGTCCACCAAGTCCAGGTGGCTGAACGCCTCCTCCTCGCCGGTGATCTTGGTGTTCTGGATCTCTTCGATCAGGTCGCTGGCACCGTTGGCCAGGTCCTCGGGCTGATACTGCAGGAGCGCGACCACGGCGTTCAACTTGGCGACGTTGCCCAGCAATTCGGTGCTGAGATTCAGCGTGGCGGGGGTGATCACCCCGCCCTGCCACAGGTCACGTTCGATGGCGTGGAAACCCTTCCAGCCGACTTTCGCATCGACGGGGGTGGACTCGCGCATATCGATCAGATAGTCGAATTTCCCGGCATTGTCGCCGGCCGGGAAGCCCAACACGATGAATCCGCCCACCGCTGACTCCGAACGCTCCCAGAAGAGCCGGGCTTTGGCGTAAGCGGCCTTCGCGGCGTCGACGTTGCCCGACTGCACGGCGGCGTCGAGCGCCTTGACCCCGTCGCCGAGCTCACCGATCTGCCTGATGATGTATGCCGCGTAGTCCTTGGTGCCCTGGCTGAGGATGCCCGCCGCGGCGCCGGCCGGCCTCGCTGCCGCCCGGCCCGTCACCGTCAAGGTCTGGTGTTCGCGGCTGGCGCCGGGGCAATACAGTTCGTACGCACCACCGTCGAGGGTGACGGTGAACGACACCGGGTCCAGTCCGGGAGCGAGGTCCTCCTTCTCGCCGACGATCCGCTGGTCGCTGAGCAATTCGACCTCACTGATCCCCGGCGCGTTCGTGTTGGCGACCGTGAACGTCACCGGGCCTGCGGACACGGTGGTGTTGTCCAGCGCGCACCCCTCCTTGCCGCCGACGCTGGCCATGGTGACCTTCACCGCGTTGACGCGGCCGGATTTCCCGCCTTCCGGGCGCGCCGCGTTACCACTCGGATGACTGCAGGCGGTCACACAACACGCCACCATCAGGGCCAATGCTGTTGCGGGGAAACAACACTGGTGATACCAGGGCCGGGATCCCGGCACGGTGCGATCCGGCGGCGTCACGGGGACGGCTGCGTGACGAAATCGATGAGTTCCTCGACGCGACTGATCAGCGCGGGTTCCAGGTCATTCCAGTCGCGCACGCGGGACCGGATGTGCCGCCAGGCCCTGGCGATGTCGGCCTGGTTGGCGTGGGGCAACCCGAGCGCCCGGCATGCGCCGTGCTTCCAATCGA
Organism: Mycobacterium sp. E2497; assembly: GCF_001668695.1. Lineage (NCBI taxonomy): Bacteria > Bacillati > Actinomycetota > Actinomycetes > Mycobacteriales > Mycobacteriaceae > Mycobacterium > Mycobacterium sp. E2497. Next base: position 1,654 of record NZ_LZKD01000160.1, on the reverse strand, counting down.
TGTGCCGCGGCACGTCCGGCCAGCCGGTCAAGCCGAGCCGCTGGGGTTTCACAGCCTGCCAGACGTCGACGTAGGGATGACCGACCACCAGGGTGTCGCTGCCCCCGGGTCCGCGACGCACCGCGTCGGCGATCCTCGCCTCCTTCGAACCCGTGATGAGGTGATCGACGAGCACACCGAGCCGACGCCCCGGAGCGGGCGCGAACTCGGCCACGATGCCCACCAGGTCGTCCACACCGCCGAGGTGCTCGACGACGACCCCCTCGATCCGCAGGTCCTCTCCCCACACCTGGGCGATGAGTTCGGCGTCGTGGCGACCCTCCACATAGATCCGGCTGGCACGGGCTACCCGCGCGCGGGCGCCCGGCACGGCCACCGACCCGGAAGCCGTCCTCGCGGCGGCGACGGGCGCCGCACGGCGCGGCGCCGTCAGGATCACCGGGCGGCCCTCCAGCAAATATCCTGGGCCCAAGGGGAAGCCGCGCACGTGCCCGTGCCGGTCCTCGAGATCGACCCGACCGTACTCGACTCGTACCACCGCACCGACGTATCCGGTTTGCACGTCTTCGACCACCAGTCCCGGTTCGGCGGGGTGCTCGGTCGAGCGGGGCTTGCGCCGGCCCGCGGCGGCAAGGACGTCGGTTCCATAGCGATCAGCCACCCGGCAATACTAGGAACCCTTGCGGCCAAACGGCGTTACGGCACGCCCGCTCGAGGAGCATCGTGACCGAGATCGCCCGGGCCGCCGAAGCAATACCGGCGCGTAAAAAGTGCGTTTTAACTGTGTGGCGTTACACAGCTGATGACGTTGCCGGTGTTACGTTGCTAGTCATAAGATCTGCCGCTCGTTCTTCAATCGCGGCGGTGAGCGAGGTGGGAGTATGGACCTGGCACTGTGGGTGTCGAGCATTGTGGCTTTCGTGCGGGCCGGCTACCCCGCCGGCATGCCCACGACCGGATACTCGCCCGTGGCCGCCTTGGCTCGCCGACGGCTGTGCGATGACGAGATCAAGGCCATCGCAACCAAACTCATGAGGCGCCAATTCTGGCCGATCAACCCGGTTGACATCGGCGTCGAAATCACCCGGGTCACGAACCAATTGCCCTTGCCGGCCGACGTCGAGCGGGTCGAGCATCGTCTGCACGAGATCCGCTGCGCGCGGGGATAGTCGTTACCGCGGGATCGGACTCTGCTAGGGCGCGCCTTTCTCCGGGCCGCCGCATGCGGCCAGGTAGTCCGGGTAGCTCCAGGTCCGCAGAAACTGTTGGCCCGCCTGCAATCCTCGTTGATACAGGGCGTCGCGTTGCTCGGCGGTGATGTCGAAGTCGATGGGGCTGACCTCGTCGGCGGGAACGAAGATGGTGCGCCGTACGGTGCACGGATCGTCGATGTATGCGTTGTCCTGGTTGCTCACCAGTGTCTCGATCGCGGCGATTCCCAAGGAGACCGGCCCGTGGACCGGGTGGGTGGCGCCACCTGGGTCGACGGCGGCCTACTATCCGATTTCCCGGTGGAGTTGTTCGATCGCCCGGACGCGCAGCCCCGCTGGCCGACCTTCGGCATCCGGCTGTCCGCGCGCCCAAGTCAGCGAGCAGGCCGGCCAGCAGGCGTTCCAAGTAGGCGCCGCGGTAGACACCGTCGGACACCAACAGT
>NZ_LZKD01000159.1:0-9573 GCF_001668695.1 Mycobacterium sp. E2497 | reverse complement strand
GGCCGCGGTGACCGAGAACCCCGATTCCGCAGCGATCAGCGGTTCCAGCTCGGCGATGGTCGCGGCGAAGACCGGCTCCCTGGCCAGCAGTTCGGCACCCATCGCCGGCCACTGCGACCCCTGCCCGGAGAACACCCACACCGGCCCGAGGTCGTCCTGCCCGACGGCGTGTTCGTAGGGGATGTCACTGCCGGCGACATCGCGCAGGGCCGCGCTCAGCTCGCCGAAGCTGCCGGCCGAGACCACCGTCCGCACCGGCCGGTGCGCGCGGCGGCGCGCCAGGGTGTAGCCCAGATCCCGCAGGCCGGCGCTCCCGGCCGCGCCGGCGTGCTCGTCCACCCAGTCCGCGATCCGGGCGGCCGTGACCCGCAGTTGCTCCGCGGACGTGGCCGACACCGGGAACAGCAGCGGGCCGTCGCCATTCGGCGCGGTGCCGCGTTCCGGCGCCTGCGCCGGTGCTTCTTCCAGGACGGCATGCACGTTGGTGCCCGACATGCCGTAGGACGACACCGCGGCGCGGCGCGGGTGCCGGCCGTCGGTGGGCCAGGGCGTGTTGGCCTGCGGCACGAACAGTTCGGTCTTGACCTGCGCCATCTCGTCGGGCAGGCGGGTGAAGTGCAGGTTGCGCGGGACGATGCCGTGCTGCAGCGCGAGGATCGCCTTCATCAGGCCCAACGGCCCGGAGGTCGACTGCAGATGCCCGAAGTTCGTCTTCACCGAACCCAGCGCGCAGGGCCCCTCGGTGCCGTACACGGCGGCCAGGCTCGAGTATTCGATCGGATCCCCGACCGGGGTGCCGGTCCCGTGCGCCTCGACGAAGCCGACGGTCGCCGCGTCGATCCCGGCGGTGGCCAGGGCCTTCCGGTAGACGGCCACCTGCGCGGTTTCCGAGGGCGCCGCGATGTTCACGGTGCGGCCGTCCTGGTTGGCGGCGGTGCCGCGCACCACCGCCAGGATGCGATCGCCGTCGCGTTGCGCGTCGTCGAGCCGCTTGAGCAGCAGCATGACGCAGCCCTCGCCGGACACGAATCCGTCCGCGTCGGCGCCGAAGGCGTGGCAGCGGCCGGTCGGCGACAGCATGCCCTGCAGGGAGCCGGAGACGGATTTGCGTGGTTCCAGCGTCACGACGACGCCACCGGCCAGGGCGAAGTCGCTCTCACCGCCGTTCAGGCTGCCGCACGCCTGGTGGACGGCCATCAGGCCCGACGAGCACGCGGTGTCCACGGTGACCGCCGGGCCGTGCAGACCCAGCGTGTAGGCGACGCGGCCCGACGCGAAGGCGTTGCTGGTGCCGGTGAATCCGTACGGCCCCTCGGCGGCACCGCAGTCGGCGGACAACAGCTCGTAGTCGCCGTGCGTCAGCCCGACGAAGACCCCGGTCTGCGAGTGCGACAGCCGCGCGGGGTCGAGCCCCGCGTGCTCGATGGCGTCCCAGGACGTCTCCAGCAGTAGGCGGTGTTGCGGGTCGATCGCGGTGGCTTCCCGCTCGGTCATACCGAAGAAATCGCAGTCGAAGCCACCGACGTCATCCAGGAAGGCGCCCCACCGGGTTACCGAGCGGCCGGGCACCCCGGGTTCGGGGTCGTAGTACAGGTCGGCGTCCCACCGATCGGCGGGGATCTCGCCCACGAAATCGGCGCCGCGCAACAATGCGTCCCACAGCCGTTGTGGAGAATCGATCCCACCGGGAAGCCGGCAGGCCATGCCGATGACAGCAATGGGTGCGGCGGTTGCGGCACGCAATGTGCAGTCCCCTGTTCTCCCCCAACGGCGTTGCGCAGTCGTGCGGCCGCCAGCTTACCGACCCGAATTTCATCGACGCCCGGCTCACCGCCCCGATTGCCGTTTCCGGCCGCATCGGGTGCGCGGCCCGGCCCTTTCACCCGGAACCCCGGGCGCGACCTGCACGCGACGAAACCCCCTGTTTTCCAGAGCAATTCGCGAGGTAGGGGAAAGATCTCTGCGGTACGGCGCTCGTCAGCGCGGGCATTTGCCCGCGGTGCGGCTAATCCGTTGCTTCGCGCAGCATTACGTTTAGCTGCCCTCTTCGGATTCGCCGGAGCCGACGGCCTTCGCGGGGTCCTCGATCACGCAATACACCGGATCCACCATCGAGATGGGGCGGTTGCCGGTCTGGCGGGCCTTCCCGGTGAGGCGCAATAGCTGGCCGGGCTGAATGTCGGCGCCCCCATGGCCGGGGCGGAAGGTGACCGTCATTTCCCCGCTGTTGTCCCCGACGACGACCTGGCGGAGGGTCCGGCCGCGGTCGGTGACGTCTTCGACCTGGTTGACCCGGCCTTCGACGGTGGCGCGCTGCCCCGAGATCAGCCCGGCCACCAGGATCACCGACGCCGGCCGCTCGGGATGCTCGTAGGAGTCGACCTTCTCGTCCTCCCCCTTGGACACCCAGGCTTCGAGCTTGTCGATCTCCTGCGCGAGCCGCTGCTCGAAGGTGTCCGGGTAGGCCTCCTTGATGCGCGATTCGACGTCGTAGGGCACGATCGTCGCCGCCGCGTCCGGGACCAGGCTCACGGCACGGGCGATCTTGTCGGCGGTGCGGTCATGCAGTAGCCGGCCCAGCAGCCGCGCGAACGTTCGACGCGGCAGCAGCACGGTCACGTTGGTGTGCGGTTGTTCGTCGCGCGCCTTGGCAACCAGCAGTTGCGCGGCGCGGCTGATGCGCCGGTCCGGGCAGTCCACCACCCGCAGCGGCGTGTCGAGCCCGAAGTGATCCCAGCGCTTCCGCAGCTGGGCGGCGTGGGCCGGGTCGACCATGAAGTGCACCGCGGTCAGCTCGTCGGCCCGTAATCCCCTGCCGTACCGCAGCGCTTCGATCACCGCCAGGTCAACGGAGTCGACGAGGACGAACACCCGGTGCCGCGCGTACTTCACCAACTCCGGGCGGTCGGTGCGGAACATCTCGAGAATGGCCGCCTCGGCGCGGTATTCGCGGTTGAGCCGCATCAGCATGAACACCAGCAGCGGGAAGACGACGACCACCAGCCACGCGCCCTCGGTGAATTTCGCCACCGCGAAGATGCCCACCACGATCGTCGACAGGACCGCTGCGGACAGGTTGATCGCCAGGCGGCGTCGCCATCCCGGTTCGCGGTGCGTCAGATGGTGTTTGGTCATTCCGTAGCCGGCCATCGAGAAGCCGGTGAACACACCGATCGCATAGAAGGGCACCAGCGCGTTGACCGAGCCGCCGGTCACCACCAGCAACACCACCGACAGCGCCGTCAGGGTGATGATGCCGTTCGAGAAGACCAGCCGGTGACCGCGTTTGGTGAGTTGGCGCGGCAGGAAGCGGTCCTCGGCAACGAAACTGGCCAGCGCCGGGAAGCCGTTGAAGCTGGTGTTCGCGCCGGTGAACAGGATCGCGGCCGTCGAAGCCTGCACCAGAATGTAGAAGACGTCGCCGAGGATGCCGTTGCCGAAGACGGCGCGGCCGATCTGCGACAGCACCGACGGGTACTCGGTGAGGTACGGCGTGGCGTGCGTGACGTGGGCGAGGTAGGCGACGCCGGCCAGCAGCAGGCCGAGAATGGTGGCCATGGCGGTCAGGACGAGTCGCGCGTTGCGGCCCTGGGGCTTTCGGAAGTAGTCGACCGTGTTGGAGATGGCCTCCACACCCGTCAGCGACGAACCCCCGTTGGCGAACGCGCGCAGCAACACCAGGATCGTGGCGCCCAGCACCAACCCGTTGCCCTGGTGGACCGGCACGGTTCCGGCCATGTGGGCGGGATCGTAGACCGGCAGGTTCCCGGTGGCCGCGCGAATCACGCCGACCACGATCGTCAGGCCGACCATCGCGATGAAGGAGTAGGTCGCCACCGCGAACGGCAGGCCCGCCTCCTTCAACCCGCGCAGGTTCGCGTAACAGATGACAAGCACCACAGCCACGGTCAATTCGAGGCTGTAGGGGCCCAGCGCGGGGACCGCCGACACCACCGCAACCGTCCCGGCCGCCGACTGGACCGCGACGGTGACCACGTAGTCGATCAACAGCGCCGCGGCGGCGATCTGCGCCACCCGGGGTCCGAAGTTGTCGCGCGCGACGATGTAGGAGCCGCCCGCCCGGGTGTAGGCCATCACCACCTGCCGGTACGAGGCGGCCACCAGCACCAGGATGAGCAGGATGACACCGGTGATGGGGAGCAGCAACAGGAAGGCGGCCAACCCGGCGTGCGGCAGCAGTTCGATCAGGATCTGCTCCGGACCGTAGGCGACCGAGGAGACCGCGTCCGGCGAAAGGGCGCCCAGGGCAACCGGATTCGACAACTTCTCGGAAGCGATGTCCTCGGTGATCAGCGGCTTGCCCAGGAACACGCGCTTGACGATGTCCCCGACCGAAAGGGGGATGCGCAGCTTGCCGGCCGAAGTCGTCACCACCACCGTCCTTAACCTGAGCGGACGAAACACCTCCGCTGCATTGTGCACGTTCGCCGCCGCCGCGGCGGCATCCGGTCGGCCTCGGCTAGGCGAGCCGCCGCACGGCGGCGGCTATCCGCTCGTCGGTGGCGGTCAACGCGACGCGCACGTGCTGCGCGCCGCGCGGACCGTAGAAATGCCCGGGAGCCACCAGGATGCCGCGGTCGGCCAGCCACGCGACGCTGTCCGCGCACGGCTCGCCACGGGTGGCCCACAGATAGAGGCCCGCTTCGGAATGGTCGACGGTGAATCCGGCCGAGCGCAGCGCCGGCAGCAGGGCCGCCCGCCGCCGCTCGTACCGTTCCCGCTGCGCCCGCTCGTGGGCGTCGTCGTCCAGCGCGGCGACCATCGCCGCCTGCACCGGTGTGGGCACCATCATCCCGGCGTGCTTGCGCACCGCCAGCAGCTCGGCCACCAGCTCGTGGTCGCCCGTCACGAATCCGGCCCGGTAGCCGGCCAGCGACGAGCTCTTCGACAGCGAGTGGATCGCGAGCAGCCCGCTATGGTCGCCGTCGCAGACCGAGGGATGCAGGATCGACAGCGGTTCGGCCTCCCAGCCCAGGCCCAGGTAGCACTCGTCGGAGGCCACCACGCTGCCCCGCTCGCGCGCCCAGCCGACCACTTTGCGCAGGTGGTCGACGCCCAGCACGCGTCCGGTCGGGTTGCTCGGGGAGTTCAGGTAGACCAGCGCCGGCGATCGCGGACCCACCTGCGTCAACGAATCCGCGCGCAGCACCGGCGCGCCGGCCAGCCGGGCCCCGACGTCATAGGTGGGGTACGCCAGCTCGGGCACCACGATCAGGTCGGCGGGCCCCAGCCCCAGCAGGGTCGGCAGCCAGGCGATGAGCTCCTTGCTGCCGATCACCGGCAGCACGGCGGCCTCGCTCAGCCCGGTGATGCCGAAGCGGCGGGCCAGCGCGGCGACCGCCGCTTCGCGCAGCCGCGGGGTGCCGGCGGTGGCCGGATACCCGGACGCGGACCCGGCGGCGGCGAGCGCGTCGGAGATCACCGGCGCGACCGGGTCGACCGGGGTGCCGACCGACAGGTCGACGATCCCGTCGGGATGGGCACCGGCCCGCGCCTTCGCGTCGGCCAGGGTGTCCCAGGGGAACTCGGGCAGGGTCGCCGAGACCCGCCCGTGGGGGGCGCGCGGCCTCACCGCGGGCTCATGCAGCCCCGGCCCGCTCAGTCGCCCTCACCCTGCGGCGGCAGGTCCTTGACTGCCTGCGGGTCGTTCTCGGTCATGCCGACCTTGGCCGCACCGCCCGGCGAGCCCAGCTCAGTGAAGAAGTCGGCGTTGATCTGCGTGTACTGGCTCCACTGCTCGGGCACGTCGTCTTCGTAGTAGATCGCTTCGACGGGGCAGACGGGCTCGCAGGCCCCGCAGTCGACGCACTCGTCGGGGTGGATGTACAGCATCCGCGCGCCCTCGTAGATGCAATCGACCGGGCACTCCTCGATGCACGCCTTGTCTTTGATGTCGACACAGGGCTCGGCGATCGTGTAGGTCACAGACGTCTCCTCCATGTACTGCTTTTAGTGTGGGCTGCTCTTCGGCTCGCGGCCGGCGCGTCCGGCCGCCTCAGGCAAAAGCTTTCGGTTACTGATACTAGACGTTGCACATACACGTCAACCACTTGGCACGCCCGTTAAATGGACGATTTAAGACTGCCAGTCTCGGGCCCCGCGACCGGGGGTCGTTTCGCCGAGGGCGAACGGTCGCCTCGGGCCACTGACCTGCACAAAGTCACGCTCCAGCGGGGCCCGCCGATAGTCATTGCGATGGAAGCATGTTCGCGGCGCCTGGTAATCTCGACGTCAGACGGCAGCCGCTGGCAGATGTCGTCGCCTTTATAGCGGTGCATTAATCGGGGAAGGTGTCCACACATGAGGCTGTCGTTGACCAAATTGACCGTTGCCGTCGGTAGTGCGGCCGTCGCGTTGACCGCCGGCGCGGGAATCGCGTCCGCGGATCCGTCGGACGCGATCATCAACACCACGTGCAACTACGGGCAGGTGATCGCCGCGCTCAACGCCACCGACCCGGCGGCCGCCGCGCAGTTGAACAGCTCGCCGATGGCGCAGTCGTACATCCGCAGCTTCCTGGCCTCGCCGCCGCCGAAGCGCCAGCAGATGGCCCAGCAGATCCAGGCGATGCCGTCGGCGATGAAGTACTACGACGACATCAACCAGGTCGCGGTCACCTGTAACAACTTCTGAGCCGTCCGAGTCGAGGCGGTTCAGTAACCGCTGAGCAGGCCGCGCAGGCGGCCTAGCGTTTCTGGCCCGACGCGGCTGCAGATTCGGGACGGGTCCGCGGGCCTGCGCCCCCAGAGCAGCAGGACGCGGGCGGCGGGGTCGGTTTCCAGCGTGGCGGGGCCTTCGGGCGCGGCGAGTTCGATGGTGGTGCGGTCGGCTTCGGCGCCGAGCACGACGTCGTCGGTGTCCGGGGCCCGCAGCCGCGCCTCGATGCGCTCGCCCGGCCGAAGCCCCTTGGCCCCCTTGGCCAGCAACGGTTTGCCGACGGCGACGACGCTGTGGGTGGTCATCCACGGCTCGGCCAGCCCGGCCTGGAAGGTCGCCGGGAGATCGGGGTCCCCGGTGATGTCCCACCCGTGCAGCACGAGCTCTTCGCGCATGTGTTCGGCGAACCAGGGCACCTTCATGGTGCGGCCCGTCCATGCGACGTCGGTGTCCTGGGGCGCGTCGTCGGCCGCCTCCGCGATCCGGTTCAGGGTGGCCATCCGGTCGAACAGCGCGTCCCACAGGTCCGCGTCGTTCAGGTTGCGCAGTGGTCCCTCGCGTTCCTCGAAGCCCCGGGTGCCGACGGGTTCGCTGTCCAGGTGGGCGGCCAGCACCCGGGCGATCTCCTCGGCGTTTCCGGCCTGATGGACGACGATGTCGCGCACCGTCCAGGCCTCACACCAGGTGCCAGAGTCGGGCCGGCGCCGCTGCACCGCGTCTACGAACGGCCGCCACTCGGGGAACCGGTCGTCATCGATCTGTCGGTTCACGGCGTCGGGTATACCCGCCGCCACGGGCTGCTAAGCGGCCCGCGGGGCGTAGGTTGTGGTGCGTTGGCGCGCCGGGCGCCCGATCCCCTCGGCGATCGCGGTCAGCTCCTCGACGGTCTTGGCCGACCCGTGCTCGGACCCGGCCATCCGCGAGATGGTCTCCTCCATCAGCGTGCCGCCCAGATCGTTGGCGCCGCCATTGAGCATCACCTGGGTGCGCTCGACACCCAGCTTCACCCAGCTGGTCTGAATCTGGGATATGCGGCCGTGCAACATGATTCGCGCCAACGCGTGCACGGCCCGGTTGTCTCGATGGGTGGGGCCGGGGCGCGCCGCGCCGGCCAGATACAACGGCGAACTCTGGTGCACGAACGGCAACGGCACGAACTCGGTGAACCCGCCGGTGCGGTCCTGGATCCCGCGCAGCACGTTGAGGTGGGCGACCCAGTGCCGCGGGCTGTCCACGTGCCCGTACATCATCGTCGACGAGGACCGCAGGCCCACCTCGTGCGCGGTGGTCACGATGTCGATCCATTCCGAAGTCGGCAGCTTGCCCTTGGTCAGCACCCAGCGCACCTCGTCGTCCAGGATCTCGGCCGCGGTGCCCGGGATGGTGTCCAGCCCGGCCTCGCGCAGGCTGATCAGCCACTCGCGCACGCTCAGCCCGCTCTTGGTGACGCCGTTGGCGATCTCCATCGGAGAGAAGGCGTGCACGTGCATGGACGGCACCCGCGCCTTGACGGCGCGCACCAGGTCGGCGTAGCCGGTGACCGGCAACTCCGGGTCGATCCCGCCCTGCATGCACACCTCGGTGGCGCCTTCGACGTGCGCCTCCCACGCGCGGTCGGCCACCTCTTCGGTGGACAGCGAATACGCGTCGGCGTCGCCCTTGCGCTGCGCGAACGCGCAGAACCGGCACCCGGTGTAGCAGATGTTGGTGAAGTTGATGTTGCGGTTCACCACGAACGTCACGTCGTCGCCCACCGTGTCGCGGCGCAGCGAGTTCGCCAGCGCGGCAACGGCTTCCAGTGCTGGTCCGTCCGCGGTGGCCAGCGCCAGGTACTCGCCGTCGGTGCAGCCGGCGGGATCGCGCTCGGCGGCCCGCAGCGCGGCGAGCACGTCGGTGTCTAGGCGTTCTGGCGCTTTGGCGCCTTGGACGGTCAGCTCGTGCACGTGCGCGCGGATCGATTCCCAGTCGCCGAAGGCGCTGTCCAGATCGCTGCGGGCTTCGGTGGCGCGGCCCTCGGTGTCGATCGCCGCGTTGAGGTCGGTCCGCCCGGCGGACGCGACGTCGTCGGGCTCCTGCCAGGGCAGGCCCACCGGATTGATGTCGCGGGCCAGGCCGGTCGCCGGGTCGGCCAGCGCCAGCACGTGCCCCCGCACCCGCGGGTCGATCCACGCCGCCCCCGCCTGCACGTACCTGGGCTGGGCGGTGAGTCGCTGCACGAGTTCGTATCCGGCCTCGGCGGTGATGTCGGCCAGGTCGTCGAGCGCGGGCCACGGCCGCTCGGGGTTGACGTGATCGGGGGTCAGCGGCGACACCCCGCCCCAGTCGTCCACCCCGGCCGCCACCAGCGCCAGGCACTCGTCGCGGGACACCAGATTGGGGGGCGCCTGGATGCGCATGCCGGGACCGAGCACCAACCGCGCGACCGCCACCGTCGCCAGGTAGTCGTCGATCCCGGCGTCGGGAACGGCGGCCATCGCGGTGTGCTCCTTGGCCCGGAAGTTCTGCACGATCACTTCCTGAACGTGCCCGAACTCCTTGTGCGACTTGCGAATCGCGTGCAACGTGTCGGCCCGCTCGGTCAGCGTGTCCCCGATCCCGACCAGCAGCCCGGTGGTGAACGGAATCGACAGCCGGCCCGCGTCGGTGAGCGTGCGCAGCCGTACCGCCGGGTCTTTGTCCGGACTGCTGCCGCACCTGAACCCCGGCGTGATGAGTTGGTCGGAGATGGCCCGGCTGAAGCCGGTGGCGCCGTCAATGGGCATGATGCTCGAGACGACCTCGCGGCGGCTGTTCGAAACGAAAGGTCTTGCGCACTACGGCAGTCCGGACAAAGACCCGGCGGTACGGCTGCGCACGCTCACCGACGCGGGCCGGCTGTCGATTCCGTTCACCACC
>NZ_LZKD01000158.1:0-771 GCF_001668695.1 Mycobacterium sp. E2497 | reverse complement strand
CGGCGTATGCCACCGAAACGCATTATCTAAGAGTCTATTTGGCGCAGCTGCGACGCAAACTCGAGGACGACCCGTCCCACCCCAAGCACTTGGTGACCGAATCGGGGATGGGTTACCGCTTCGAGGCGTGAGTGTTTGCGCGGCCGACGCCGCGCGTCCGACGCCGCGGTCGGCGACCGACGTCCTGGTCACATCGGTCACTTCCGCCCCGCGTCGGAGCAATCGTCGATGTGCCCGCCTTACAGCGACTTTTAGGCTCGCTGGTGCTCGGGCTCGCGGAGGATGAGTCACATCCGCCACACCGGTCCCTGGCGGGAGAAATCGTCGATTTGCCCGCCTCGCAGCGACAAGACCGGGGTGTCGTACCGGGGTGCAATGGTGCAGGGATGAATCTCCAGGGAATCGAGCTGCGTTACGTGTTGACGATGCACCTCGCCCACAATGGGCCGGCCACCATCGGTCAAATGATCGAAGCCCTTAATAAACAGGGCTTTCGGATCCGCGGTAGGGCATCGAAAGTCATCTCAGACGCCTTGCGGTGGGAGATGGGCCGCGGCAGAGTGCGTCGGATGGGCCGCGGTCGGTACGGGCCTAGATCCATGCCGCGGTCCACCGAATACCGTATTCATCAGCGCGTGCTGTCTCTGCGGCAGGCGACGAGGTTGTCGCTATGAGGCGGACAACTCGTCGATTCCTCCGGCCAGGGGCCGGTGTGGCGGATGTGACTCATCCTCCGCGAGCCCGAGCACCAGCGAGCCTAAAAGTCGCTGT
>NZ_LZKD01000157.1:0-10292 GCF_001668695.1 Mycobacterium sp. E2497 | reverse complement strand
TGCGGGTTACCTGTTCGGTCAGGCCCGGCACGCCGTCGATGAACTGGATGACGACGAACGCGAGGATGCCGCCCAGGATCCCGAACCCGCCCAGCAGCACCAACGTCACCGCCCCGCCGCGGGGCAGGCCGCGCCGGTCGAGCCAGTCCACCACCGGCAGCAGCAGCGCGCTGAGCAGCAGCGCCACCAGCACCGGGACGACGATGACCTCGAGCCTCTTCACCACCCACAGCAGCGCGATCAGCGCGGCGAGGATGATCAGCAAACGCCAGGCCCAGGCTGCGGTCTTACGGACAAGGGGTTCGACCGAAGCGTCGTCGGTGTTTGCCGGCATTGGGTGAGCCTATCCGGCGGGAGGCACCGCCAAACCTGCGAAGACCCGCCCCGACACCGGGCGGGCGGGTGCGGGTCGGCACGATCCGGTTACGACCCCGGAACTTCCAAGACACGGTCGGAGGCGCGCGGCGATCCCCGCGCCACCTGCACCGTTACCCTAAATCACGTGTCGCACGACGCACCCGCCCGCAATCTCGACTTCCCGCGCGAAGAGGCCCCGCGCGGGAAGTACTGGTGGGTCCGATGGGTGATCCTCGGCATCGTCGCGATCGTGCTTGCCGTTGAGGTCGCGCTGGGCTGGCATCAGCTGGCCAAGGCCTGGATGAGCCTGTACGAGGCGAACTGGTGGTGGCTGCTGGCGTCGGTGGTGGCGTCGGCCGCGTCGATGCACAGCTTCGCGCAAATCCAGCGCACGTTGCTCCGATCGGCCGGCGTGCACGTCAAGCAATTGCGGTCCGAGGCCGCCATCTATGCCGCCAACTCACTGAGCACCACGCTGCCCGGGGGGCCGGTGCTGTCGGCGACGTTTTTGCTTCGGCAGCAACGGCTTTGGGGCGCTTCGACGGTGGTGGCGTCGTGGCAGCTGGTGATGGGCGGCGTCCTGCAGGCCGTGGGACTGGCGCTACTGGGGCTGGGCGGGGCGTTCTTCCTCGGCGCGAAGAACAACCCGTTCTCGTTGCTGTTCACCCTGGGCGGCTTCGTCGCGTTGCTGATCCTCGCCCAGGCGGTCGCATCGCGGCCGGAGCTCATCGACGGCATCGGCTGCCGGGTGTTGTCCTGGGTCAACTCCGTCCGGGGCCGGCCCGCCGACGCCGGTCTGGACAGGTGGCGCCAGACGCTGATGCAGCTCGAATCGGTGAGCCTGGGCCGGCGCGACCTGGGGGTGGCGTTCGGCTGGTCGATGTTCAACTGGGTCGCCGACGTGGCCTGCCTCGGCTTCGCGGCGTACGCCGCCGGGGATCACGCGTCGGTCGCCGGGCTCACGGTGGCCTACGCGGCCGCCCGCGCCGTCGGCACGATACCGCTGATGCCGGGCGGGCTGTTGGTGGTGGAGGCGGTGCTGGTGCCCGGGCTGGTGTCCAGCGGCATGTCGTTGCCCAACGCGATCTCGGCCATGTTGATCTACCGGCTGATCAGCTGGTTGCTCATGTCCGCCATCGGCTGGGTGGTGTTCTTCTTCGTGTTCCGCACCGAGAACGTCGCCGTCCCGGATGACGAGGAGGCCGCGCCGGCGGCCGAACCGACGGCGCCTCAGGGCCGGCCCGCCGGCGATCCGACGGAGACCGCCCTGCAGGGCCCGTTGCCGCCCGACCGGACCGCGGAAACCGAAAGCTAGCCGGCGGTGTTGCCGCGCGGCGGACCCGACAGCGGGCTGGCCGGTGCGGCGGGACCCGTGGCGGCCGGCGGGCCGGCCAGCGGCAGCGCCCCCGCCGCGTTGCCCGGCAGGGCGGGCAGGCCACCGGCCGCGCCCTGCGCCTGCTGCATCATGCCCATCGCCTGGGACGGCGAGATCGGCAGCTTGCACTGCAGTGACAGGTTGGTCAGCGGCTGGGCGATCGACGTCATGTCGCCGGCAACCTTGGGGTTGGCCTCGAAGTAGGACTTCAAACCGGTCATCGACTGCGGTCCCGCCTGCTGCTGCAGCATCGAGGTCATCGTCTGGTTGGTCTCCGGGTGCGAGTCCAGGTAGTCGCCCATCGACTTGGACACCGAACCGATCGTCCGAGCGACTTCGCTGGCCGCGCACGGGTCGCCGGCGCCGGTCGCCGGTGGACCCGCCAGGACCGCCAGCGCGGCACCCGGCAGGGTGGCGGCGATCAGGCCGGCGAAGATTCTGCGGCGCCCGGTCGCGGTGCCTCTCGTCATGGAAACTCCTTCACGGTTTGCGACGTCGCGCGCAGCACCGGCGCCTCGCAAACGGCTGCAATAGACGGCCTCAACGATCGCGGAGTTCCCAGGGCCCCGCGGGCCATCCGACATCCTGCCATCGCCGTCGGCGCCCCTGCCAGCCCGCGTGAGCACGTGTGAGGAAAATCCCGCCCGGTAACCGGTTCACAACTACTTGGCAGCGTCTTGGCAACAAGCCCGTCGTTGCAGCTCAGCTGCCAGAAAGCACACATGATCCACAGGCCGCTGCGGTATCCTCGCCAGCACGCGTAAGCGACACACGGGGAGTGGAGAAATCCAGCAGTTAATGATGCGCCTCAGCCGCAGCCTGCGTAAGTACCGCTGGTTGGTCTTCGGCGGCTGGTTGCTGGCTTTGGTTCCGGCGGTCTATCTGGCCCTGACGCAGTCGGGGAACCTGACCGGCGGCGGTTTTGACGTGGCCGGTTCGCAGTCGCTGCTCGTGCACGACCAGCTCGAGGAGCTCTACCACGACCAGGGCTCATCCTCGCTGGCGTTAGTCGCGGCCCCCCGCCCGGACGCCAGCTATTCCGACATCAACGATGCGGTCGCGCTGCTGCGGCGGACCGCCGCCGAGCTACCCGGCGTCTCGGAGGTGCCCAACCCCGCCCAGCGGCCCCCGCAGCCGGACCGACCGTACGTGCTGTCCCTGCGGCTGGATTCGCGGAACACCAGCGACGTGGCCAAGCAGCTGCGCACCAAGGTCGGCGTCAAGGGTGATCAGGCCGGCCAGACCGCGAACGGCCGGGTGCGGTTGTACGTGATCGGGCAGGGCGCGCTGAGCGCCGCGGCGGCGCAGAACACCAAGCACGACATCGCCGCGGCCGAGCGGTGGAACCTGCCGGTGATCCTGATCGTCCTGCTGGCCGTGTTCGGCTCGCTGGCCGCCGCGGCGATCCCCCTCGCCTTGGGCGTCTGCACGGTCGTGGTCACCATGGGCCTGGTCTATCTGCTGTCGGCCTACACGACCATGTCGGTGTTCGTGACGTCGACGGTGTCCATGTTCGGGATCGCGCTCGCGGTCGACTATTCGCTGTTCATTCTGATGCGGTTCCGTGAGGAGCTGCGCTCCGGCCGCGAGCCGCGGGAAGCCGTCGACGCCGCCATGGCCACCTCGGGGCTGGCGGTGGTGCTGTCCGGGGCGACCGTCGTCGCCTCGCTCACCGGGATCTACGTGATCAATACCCCGGCGCTGAAATCCATGGCGACCGGAGCGATTCTGGCCGTCGCCGTCGCGATGCTGACGTCGACCACGTTGACCCCGGCCGCGCTGGCGACGTTCGGCCGGTCGGCCGCCAAGAGGTCGGCCTTGCTGCACTGGTCGCGGGGACCCGAGGGCGGCCAGTCCCGGTTCTGGAACCGCTGGATCGGCTGGGTGATGCGGCGGCCGTGGATCTCGGCGCTGGCGGCGGCGCTGGTGCTGCTGGTCATGGCCGCGCCGGCGTCCTCGATGGTGCTGGGCAACAGCCTGCTGCGCCAGTTCGACTCGGCGCACGAGATCCGTGCCGGAGTGGGCGCCGCGGCCGAGGCACTGGGCCCCGGCGCGCTGGGCCCGATCCGGGTGCTGGTGACCTTCCCGGACGGCGGCGCCGCCTCCCCCGAACACGGCCAGACCATCGTCGCGATCCGGCAACGAATGGCGCAGGCGCCCAACATCGTCTCGGTGGCGCCGCCGCAATTCGCCGAAGACAACGGCAGCGCCCTGCTGTCGGCGGTGTTGTCGGTCGACCCGGAGGACATGCGCGCCCGCGAGACCGTCGGCTGGATGCGCGCGCAGCTGCCCAAGGTGCCCGACCGCGGGACGGCGCGAGTCGACGTCGGCGGCCCGACCGCGCTGATCAAGGACTTCGACGACCAGGTGTCCAAGACCGAGCCGCTGGTACTGGCGATCGTCGCGCTCATCGCGTTCGTGATGTTGCTGGTCTCGGTCCACTCGGTGTTCTTGGCGCTGAAGGGCGTCCTGATGACCTTGCTGTCGGTCGCGGCCGCGTACGGCAGCCTGGTGATGGTGTTCCAGTGGGGCTGGCTGAAGGATCTCGGCTTCGCCCAGATCAGCTCGATCGACAGCACAGTCCCGCCGCTGGTGCTGGCGATGACGTTCGGGTTGTCGATGGACTACGAGATCTTCCTGCTGACCCGCATCCGGGAACGCTTCCTGCACTCCGGCAACACCCGCGACGCGGTGGCCTACGGCGTGAGCACCAGCGCCCGCACCATCACCAGCGCGGCCCTGATCATGATCGCCGTCTTCGTCGGCTTCGCCTTCGCCGGCATGCCGCTGGTCGCCGAGATCGGCGTGGCGTGTGCGGTGGCGATCGCGGTGGACGCCACCGTGGTGCGGCTGGTGCTGGTGCCGGCGCTGATGGCGATGTTCGCCCAGTGGAACTGGTGGCTGCCGCCGTGGCTGTCCCGGGTCCTGCCGTCGGTCGACTTCGACCGGCCGTTGCCCGCGGTCGACCTGGCCGACGTGGTCGTCATCCCCGACGACATATCGGCGCTGACGGCGCCCAACGCCGACCTGCGGATGGTGATCAAGTCGGCGGCCAAGCTCAAGCACCTCGCGCCCGACGCCATCTGCGTGACCGACCCGCTGGCCTTCACCGGCTGCGGCCGCAACGGCAGCCAGCGGCAGGGCACCCTGCTGCAGTCGCCCGACCAGGACCGGGGCCGCGATCCCGGCCAGATTCCGCATCAGGTCAACATCGAGGACGAGAAGGCGGGCGCCGGCGACCGGAAGACCAACGGCCACACCAACGGCGCCTCGGGCGCCAAGAAGCGGGCCTCCGGGCTGACGTCACGCAACGGCATCGCCAAGGCGATCGTCGGGACGGACCGGCCCGTCCACCCGGTCACGTTGTGGCGGGGCCGGCTCTCGGTCGCCATCGACGCGCTGGAGAGCGACACCGACGCCGCGGACCGGCCGGTGTACGAGCGGCTGTGCCCGGTGGAGACCACCCACGTGCAGCTGCCCACGGGAGACCGGTTGCTGGTCCCGACCGGCGCCGAGACGCTGCGCCTCAAGGGCTACCTCATCATGTGCCGTAACAGCCGCCGCGATTACGCCGACTTTGCCGATATGGTTGAAACGTTGGAGCCCGAGACCGCCGCTGTGGTGCTGTCCGGAATGGACAGGTACTACTGTTGTCAGTCGCCCAGGCGGCAGTGGATCGCCAGCCAGTTGGTGCGTCGACTCGCTGATCCCGATCCCTGGGATTTCAACGACGAGCAGGGGTCCGACGCCGACGCCCACTCGGACTGGGAGGAGATCAGGCAGCGCTGCCTGTCGGTGGCCGTGGCGATGCTGGAGGAGGCGAGGTGACGTTGGCACCTGACCGACGCCCCGCGGCGCCGCAGCGGGCAACCGATCCGCGTGGTCGCGACGCCGCGCCCAACCAGGACCTCGACCAGCCGGTGGAGTTCTGGCCGACCTCCGCCATTCGCGCCGCGCTGCAGGGCGGCGACATCGCCACCTGGAAGCGCATCGCCGCCGCGTTGAAGCGCGATCCGTACGGCCGGACCGCGCGCCAGGTCGAAGAGGTGCTCGAGGGCACCCGGCCCTACGGCATCTCCAAGGCGCTGTGGGAGGTGCTGGAACGGGCCCGCACCCACCTGGAGGCCAACGAACGCGCCGAGGTGGCCCGCCACGTGCGCCTGCTGATCGACCGATCGGGCCTGGCGGAGCGGGAGTTCGCCTCCCGCATCGGGGTGGCCGCCGAGGAGCTCACCGCCTATCTGGACGGCAGCACCAGCCCGTCGGCCGCGTTGATGATCCGGATGCGGCGACTGTCGGACCGGTTCGTCAAGGTGAAGTCGGCGCGTTCGGCCGAGTCCAACTGATCGTCACCTGATCGGCAGCACGTCCGCCACCAGCCAGGCGTCGTTGTGCTTGGTCAGCGCCACCCGCAGCGCCGGCGCCGACTGGCTGGGCGGTTGCCCCGGCGTGTTCTGGGTGACCCGCAGGATCACCGCCACGCTGGCCGCCGACGGCCCCAGGGCCTCGACCCCGGCCGACAGGGTGTTGGCCTGCGCGGTGACGTTGTGCTGGGCCAGTTCGGCGCTGGACTTCGCGTACTGCTCCTTGAAGGCGGCGGCGTGCTCCGGGACGATCAGCGCCGTCGCCCGGTCGATGGAGCTGTCCGGTGCTCCCGGGGTGAAGGACGCCATCGCCTCCGCCATCCCCGTGGCAACGCGAACCACGTCGCGGGAGTCGTCCTTGAATTGCCGGTCCGACCGCGTCCAGTGGGTGTATCCGGTGACCACCGCGGCCACCAGCGCCGCCGTGCACAGGAAGACGACGGCCAGCCGCAGGCCCGGCGCGTCGTCGTCGGTTCCGACGCTGACCGAATCGCGGCGCAGCAGCCAGAAATTGACGCCGACGCCCTCGACGATCAGCAGCACCAGCACCGAGCACACCGACACCCACCACAGCGGCCAGCCGAGCACCAGCCCGATCGCCAGCAATGCCGCGATCGCGGCCAGCGGGGCCAGGATGTCGAATGCGACGAGGCGCCAGATGTTTCTCATCGGATCGACTCCAGACCCGAGATCATCAGCTTGCCGTCCACGTTGCACACGTCGAGCCGCAGATTCCAGTGCACCGTCTGCGGTTTGGCGCCGGCGTTCTCGCTGACCGACGTTGCGACCAGCAGCACCGAGTCCATCCGGCTCGCGAACGGCGGCAACTTGGTCGTCACCACGGGCCTCGCTACACCGGGCTGGGTGTCCAGGTCGCGGTGGACGGTCTCGACGGCCACCGCATCGATCCGGCCGGCGCTCTTGGACTGCAGCTTCCCCACCACCTGGCGGTACGGCTGCATGGCGGCGTCGAAGTCGGTGTTGAGTTCGCCGACCGTCCCGTCGTGCAGTCGCTGCAGGCTGCTGTCGACGTTGCCGGTGTTCATGTTGATCAGCACACCCGTCCAGTCCGCGGCGGTCTGCATGACGCGGGTGAGGTAGCGGCGTTCGGCGGTGTCGTCGCGGTGCCCCGACCACAGGAAGAACCCGAAGACGATCGCCGCCACCGAAAGCACACCCAGCACGGCCGACGCGATGCCGTACGGGGAGAACATCGGACCGCCCGCGGTGTCAGGCTCGTCGGAGTCCTCGTCGAGGGCGTCGTCGGGGCCGGCGACTTCCGCCTCCGCCGCTTCCGGGGTCGCTGGCTCGGTTGGCTGGCCGTCGGACATGGCCCGATCGTTGCATCCGACAAAGATGGAAGGATGGCGGGGTGACTGTAGAGGCCATTCGCTCGGGCATCGACCTGAGCCACGTCGACGCCGAGACCCGCCCCCAAGACGACCTGTTCGGCCATGTCAACGGCCGCTGGTTGGCCGAATACGACATACCGGCGGACCGGGCGACCGACGGCGCGTTTCGCCACCTGTTCGACCGCGCCGAAGAGCAGGTGCGCGACCTGATCATCGAGGCCAGCGAGACGGGCGCCGCGCGGGGCAGCGACGAGCAACGCATCGGCGACCTGTACGCCAGCTTCCTGGACGAGGCCGCCATCGAGCGCCGCGGCCTGCGGCCCCTGCTCGACGAGCTGGCCACCATCGACGCGGCCGCCGACACGGACGCCTTGGCCGCGGCGCTGGGTGCGCTGCAGCGCACCGGGGTGGGCGGTGGCGTCGCGCTCTACATCGACACCGACGCCAAGAACTCGGCCCGGTATCTGGTGCACTTCACCCAGTCCGGCATCGGGTTGCCCGACGAGTCCTACTTCCGCGATGAACAGCACGCCGAGGTGCTCGCGGCCTACCCCGGCCACATTGCTCGGATGTTCGGGCTGGTGTACGGCGGCCCGTCCGAAGCGCACGCCGAAACCGCGGCCCGTATCGTCGCGCTGGAGGGCAAGCTGGCGGCCGCGCACTGGGATGTGGTCAAGCGCCGCGACGCCGACCTCAGCTACAACCTGCGGACCTTCGCGGATCTGCAGGCCGAGGGCAAGGGCTTCGACTGGGGCGGCTGGGTGAACGCGTTGGGCGGCACACCGCAGGAGTTGGCGGAAGTCGTTGTGCGCCAACCCGATTACCTCACCGCGTTTGCCACCCTGTGGGCCGGCGGCGACCTGGCGGATTGGAAGGATTGGGCCCGGTGGCGGTTGATCCGCGCCCGCGCTGCCTGGCTGACCGACGAGCTGGTCGCGGCGGACTTCGACTTCTACGGCCGCCTGCTCACCGGGGCCGAGCAGATCCGGGAACGCTGGAAGCGGGCGGTGTCGCTGGTGGAGAGCCTGATGGGCGACGCGGTGGGGAAGCTCTACGTGCAGCGGTATTTCCCGCCAGACGCCAAGGCCCGCATCGACGCGCTGGTCGACAACCTGAAGGCCGCGTACCGCCAGTCCATCAACGAGCTGGAGTGGATGACGCCGCAGACCCGGGAACGGGCGCTGGCCAAGTTGGACAAGTTCGTCGCCAAAGTCGGCTACCCGGCGAAGTGGCGTGACTACTCCAAGCTGGTGATCGACCGCGACGACCTCTACGGCAACTTCCAGCGCGGCTACGCCGTCAACCACGACCGCGAGCTGGCCAAGCTGGGCGGGCCGGTCGACAAGGACGAATGGTTCATGACGCCCCAGACGGTCAACGCCTACTACAACCCCGGGATGAACGAAATCGTCTTTCCCGCAGCCATTCTGCAGCCGCCGTTCTTCGACCCCGAGGCCGACGACGCCGCCAACTATGGCGGGATCGGCGCGGTGATCGGGCACGAGATCGGGCACGGCTTCGACGACCAGGGCGCCAAGTACGACGGCGATGGCAACCTGGTGGACTGGTGGACCGACGCCGACCGCACCGAATTCGGCGCCCGCACCAAGGCTCTCATCGAGCAGTACGACGCATACAACCCCCGCGCGTTGGGCGAGGGCCACCACGTGAACGGCGCGTTCACCGTCGGGGAGAACATCGGCGACCTGGGCGGGTTGTCGATCGCCCTGCTGGCCTACCAGCTGTCGCTCAACGGCCGGCCCGCACCCGTCATCGACGGCCTCACCGGCGTGCAGCGCGTGTTCTACGGCTGGGCCCAGGTGTGGCGCACCAAATCCCGTCAGGCGGAGGCGATCCGGCGATTGGCCACCGATCCCCATTCCCCGCCCGAGTTCCGCTGCAACGGCGTCATCCGCAACATGGACGCCTTCTACGACGCCTTCGAGGTGTCCGAGGACGACGCCTTGTTCCTCGAACCGCAGCGCCGGGTCAGGATCTGGAACTGACGGCTACGTCCACCGGCTCGATCCTGGCGGGCACGTGCTTGTGCCACGGCGTGCCCGCGTAAGGGTCACGCCATTGGGTCGAGGTGAGCGCGTTGGGGGCGACGCCCGGAACCAGGGTATGCCCGTCGCCGTCGACATAGTCGAGCCCAAACCCGTTGGGCAGGGCTGCATGTCCGGCCAGCATGGTCTCGGTGATCTCGACAGTGGCCTCGGCGCTTCCGGCCGCGGTGCTGATGCGGGCCCGGCATCCCTCGACGAGTCCCAGGGCTAGTTCATCCAGTCGGCGGAGCCGTCGTTCTTCTTGTAGTTGCCGCCGCTGGAGTTCTTTACGACGATCGGGTCGCCCGGACCGAAGTTGTCGAAGAACCACTTGGCGTTGGTGGGGCTGATGTTGATGCAGCCGTGGCTGACGTCGCGCTTGCCCTGATCGTCCACCGACCAGGGCGCGCTGTGCACGTAGTCGCCGACGTTGTCGAAGCGGACCGCGTCCTCCACCGTCACCTTGTAGCCGTAGGTCGAGTTGACCGGAACCCCATAGGTCGAGGAGTCCATCACCACCGACGCCTTCTTGTCCTGCACGTAGTAGGTGCCGTTGGGGGTCTGGTGGTTACCGGACGTCATCCCCATCGACATCGGGAAGGTCTTCTCCACGGTGCCATTACGGGTGATGGTCAACTGGTGGGTGGAGTCGTCGGCCGTGGCGATCAGCGTGTCGCCGGTCTGGAAGTTGGTCACGGTGCCGCCGGCGTCGACGGTCACCGCGGTGTGCGCGGCCCGAACCTGGCGTGGGTGCTGGCCGCCTACGGCGCCGCGGGGGTGCTGGCTGTCGGCCTGGTGG
>NZ_LZKD01000156.1:0-1080 GCF_001668695.1 Mycobacterium sp. E2497 | reverse complement strand
CCTGTTGGTGTCCGACGGTGTCTACCGCGGCGCCTACTTGGAACGCCTGCTGGCCGGCCTGCTCGCTGACTTGGGCGCGCGGACAGCCGGATGCCGAAGGTCGGCCAGCGGGGCTGCGCGTCCGGGCGATCGAACAACTCCACCGGGAAATCGGATAGTAGGCCGCCGTCGACCCAGGTGGCGCCGCCCACCCGGACGGGCTCGAACACATACGGAATCGCCGACGAGGCGTGCACGGCGCGGGCCACCGGAAAGTCGTC
The DNA here is from genome assembly GCF_001668695.1 of Mycobacterium sp. E2497. Lineage (NCBI taxonomy): Bacteria > Bacillati > Actinomycetota > Actinomycetes > Mycobacteriales > Mycobacteriaceae > Mycobacterium > Mycobacterium sp. E2497. The sequence continues at coordinate 820 of NZ_LZKD01000156.1, read as the reverse complement.
GGGGTCGATGCCGTAGGAGCCGAGGTCCCACGGGATGCGCACCATCCGGCGCCGGGACAGGTCGCTGGCCGTGACGACCAGCGACCAGGCGAACTGGTCCGGCTCCTCGCCCGTGCGCAGGTCGCCGAACGTCCGCACGCCCAAGTCAGCGAGCAGGCCGGCCAGCAGGCGTTCCAAGTAGGCGCCGCGGTAGACACCGTCGGACACCAACAGTGACAATGCCCCACCGATCAGAGGCACCTCGCCGATCACGCTGCGATCCAGGAACTTCCGGTAGTCGATGGTCCGCATGATCTCTGCGAGCCGGCTCAGCGGCTCGCCCGCAGCCTGTAGCGCGGCCACCAGCGACGCGACGACCGAGCCCGCGCTGCTACCCGCAACCCGCGGAAACCGGTAGCCGGCCTCGCAGAGCGCATCGACCGCGCCGACCAGCCCGATACCCCGGACGCCGCCGCCTTCACACACCAGATCGGCGTGAGATCCGCTCACGGCCGCCTCCATCGCCTCACCCCCTCAACAGATTCGCCGGCCGTCCACACCGAAGAAGTGCAGGTGCCCTGGCTCCGGGTGCAGGCGCACCCGGCTGCCCTTCTCCGGAGGCCGACGCCCGTCGGCACGCGCGACGACGGGCTGATCGATGACCTTGCCGGAGCCCGTGATTCGACCGTAGAGGTAGGCGTCCGCCCCGAGCATTTCGAACTTGGCGGCCAGGGTGTCGAGATGGAGGTCGATGTGGTCGAGGAGCTCGGGGCGGACGCCTACCTCTACGGTCGAATCACGGGCTCCGGCAAGGTCATCGATCAGCCCGTCGTCGCGCGTG
>NZ_LZKD01000155.1:0-47560 GCF_001668695.1 Mycobacterium sp. E2497 | reverse complement strand
CATCGACGTCCAGACGGCCGAAATATGTCAATATCGTTGACATGGCCCTCGCCGAAGACGCCCCGCTCGGTTACCTGCTCTATCGGGTGGCGAGCCTGCTGCGACCGGAGGTGTCCGCGGTGTTGGGCCCGCTCGGTCTGACGCTGCCCGAATTCGTCTGCCTGCGCATGCTTTCGATGTTTCCCGGGACGTCGAGCGCCGAGCTGTCCCGGCAGGCTGGGGTCACCCCGCAGGCGATGAACACCGTGCTGCGCAAGCTGGAAGACATTGGCGCCGTGGCGCGTCCGACATCGGTGTCCAGCGGCCGCGCCCTACCCGCCACGCTGACCGGGCAGGGCCGGGCCCTGCTGAAGCGCGCGGAAGGCGCGGTGCGGAACGCCGATGCCCGCATCCTGGCGAAGCTGACCGAGCCTCAGCAGCGCGAGTTCAAGCGGATGCTCGACAAGCTCGGGTCCGACTGAGCGGCAACTAAGCCGTCTGGATGCGGGCCCAGGGCCGGGCCTCTTCCAGTTCGTAGGCCAGCTCGAGCAGCAGCGCCTCCTGCCCGACGTCGGCCGAGAACATCATGCCGACCGGCATGCCGTCGTCGGACTGCGCCAACGGAAGTGAGATCGCCGGCTCGCCGGTGACGTTCTGCAGCGGGGTGAAAGACACCCAGTCGATCAGCCGCTCGATGACCTGGTGGTAGTCGGTGGGTGCCAGGTAGCCGATGCGGGGCGTCTCGTCGGCGAGCGTCGGGGTCAGCACGACGTCGTAGGTGCCGAAGAATTGCGCGGTACGCCTACGGATTCGGCGCAGGCGCATGATGGCCAGAGGCAATCGGTGGATGTTGCGGCCGGTGTGTCGCTCCAGACCGAGCGTCAGGCTGTCCAACCGCCCGCGGTCGAACGTCTTGCCGAACATGTGCCGGCCGCTGCGCACCTGGGCCAGCGCGAGAAATCCCCAGTAGAGGACGAAATCGTCGACGAAGCTGGCCGGCACCGGGGGCTCATCGAGGTATTCGACACGGTGCCCCAACTCCTCGAGAAGGCCGGCGGACTTCAGCGTCAGCTCGCGTACCTGGGGGCTGCAGTCGCGTTGCACCGACCGGGTCAGCACGGCGATCCGCAGCCGCTGTCTGCCGGGCCCGGTGACGTCCCCGACGGACGCCAGTTTCGGGTTGCGCCAGATGCGTTCGGCCTCCCGGTAGAGCGCCGCGGTGTCACGCACCGACCGGGTCACCACACCGTTGGCGACGATGCCCACCGGCATCCGGCGCAGGTGGGCGTCCAGCGGCAGCCGCCCGCGCGAGGGCTTCAGCCCGACGAGCCCGTTGCAGGCGGCGGGGATGCGGATGGAGCCGCCGCCGTCGTTGGCGTGGGCGATGGGCACCACGCCGGCGGCAACGAACGCACCCGAGCCCGACGAGGAAGCGCCGGCGCTGTAGTCGGTGTTCCACGGGTTGCGGACCGGCCCCAGCCGTGGGTGCTCGGCCGACGCGCTGAATCCGAATTCCGACAGCTGCGTCTTGCCCACGGGGGCCAGCCCGGTGGCCAGGAACAGCCGGGTGAATTCGCCGTCGGAGGCGGCATTCCACGGCGTCCACGCGTCGGTGCCGTGCATCGTCGGCTGGCCGGCGATGTCGACGTTGTCCTTGAGGAACGTCGGGACGCCGTCAAAGAAGCCGCTCGCCGCCGGGGCGGTTCGCGCCTGCTGGAACCCCGCATACGCCAGGCCGTTGAGGATCGGATCGACGGCCTCGGTGCGCGCGATGGCGGCCTCGACGACCTCCGCCCTGCTCACCCACCCGGCCTGGATGGCGTGGGCGAGACCCACCGCGTCCAGATCACCGAGGGCGTCGTCGCCGAACGCGTGCACGTGTCGCATAGCACCAGACGCTAACGCGCGCGTGCCCGCGGGTTAAGCCTGGCCCACCTCGAAGCGAACGAAGCGCGTCACCGTGACACCGGCCTCGTCGAGCAGCGCCTTGACCGTCTTCTTGCTGTCGGACACCGACGGCTGCTCCAGCAGCACCGCGTCCTTGAAGAATCCGTTCAGCCGGCCCTCGACGATCTTGGGCAGCGCCTGCTCCGGCTTGCCCTCGGCCTTGGCCGTTTCCTCGGCGATGCGGCGCTCGCTGGCCACGACGTCTTCGGGGACGTCGTCGCGCGAGAGGAAGCGCGCCTTGAGCGCGGCGATCTGGAGCGCGACCGTGTGGGCCGCGTCTTTGTTTTCGCCGCTGAACTCCACCAGAACGCCGACTGCCGGGGGCAGGTCGGCGGCGCGCTTGTGCAGGTAGGCCTCGACGTTGCCGTCGAAGTACTGCACGCGCCGCAACTCGAGCTTCTCGCCGATCTTGGCCGACAGGTCGGCGATGGCCTGCTCGACGGTCTTAGTCGCCGATCCCGAAGAAATAGGAGCCGCCTTGAGCGTCTCGACGTCGGCGGCCTTCGCGGCCAGCGCGGCGTCGACGACCTGGTCGGCCAGGGCCTGGAACTCGGCGTTCTTGGCGACGAAGTCGGTCTCGGAGTTCAGCTCGATCAGCGCGCCGCCCTTGGCCGCGACCAGACCCTCGGCCGTGGCGCGCTCGGCGCGCTTGCCCACGTCCTTGGCGCCCTTGATGCGCAGCGCCTCGACCGCCTTGTCGAAGTCGCCGTCGCTCTCGGCCAGCGCGTTCTTGCAATCCAGCATGCCGGCGCCGGTGAGCTCCCGAAGCTTCTTGACGTCGGCGGCGGTGAAGTTGGCCATATCAGCCTTCCGTGGGGGTGGATTCGGGCGCGCCCGCAGCAGCATCGGTGGGGGCGCTGGCAGCGGCGGAGGCCAGCAGTTCCTGCTCCCATTCGGGCAGCGGCTCGGCGGCTTCCGCCTCGGGCTTGCCGTCGCCGCGGCCGACTCCGGCGCGCGCCTGCAGGCCCTCGGCGACCGCGGAGGCGATTACCTTGGTCAGCAGCGCGGCCGAGCGAATCGCGTCGTCGTTGCCGGGGATCGGGTAGTCGACCTCGTCGGGGTCGCAGTTGGTGTCCAGGATCGCGATGACCGGGATGCCCAGCTTGCGGGCCTCGCCGACGGCGATGTGCTCCTTGTTGGTGTCGACCACCCAGATCGCCGACGGCACCTTGGCCATGTCGCGGATACCGCCCAGGCTTCGCTCCAGCTTGTTCTTCTCCCGGGTCAGCATCAAGATTTCCTTCTTGGTGCGACCCTCGAAGCCACCGGTCTGCTCCATCGCCTCGAGCTCCTTGAGGCGCTGCAGCCGCTTGTGCACGGTGGAGAAGTTGGTGAGCATGCCGCCCAGCCAGCGCTGGTTCACATATGGCATGCCGACGCGGGTGGCCTCGGCGGCGACCGATTCCTGGGCCTGCTTCTTGGTGCCGACGAACAGCACCGTGCCGCCGTGGGCGACGGTTTCCTTGACGAACTCGTACGCCTTGTCGATGAAGGTCAGCGTCTGCTGCAGGTCGATGATGTAGATGCCGTTGCGGTCGGTGAAGATGAACCGCTTCATCTTGGGGTTCCAGCGACGGGTCTGGTGCCCGAAGTGAGTGCCGCTGTCGAGCAGCTGCTTCATGGTTACGACGGCCATGGTTGCGCCTTACTTGTGTCGGTTGTCGCCCGGCATCGGGTGAAGCCGGGCCCTGGCGCCTGCTGCGATGCCGGACCCAGTTAAGGGACCGCCCGGCACGCGGTGCGAACTCCTAGTGGAACGGGAGACGCGGGGCGGACGCGCGAAGTCAGCCCGCGGACGAGCTGCGACCAGCAGTTTACACCGACTCAGCAGGTGGTTTTGCACAGCATCGGCGGGCCTGAGTGGTGCGGGCGCCGGCGGGGCAGTGAACTGAGCGGATGCGACGGGCCTGGTGGCTTTTAGTGTGGCTGACGGCGCTTAGCGCGGCGCCCGCCGCCGCGGACGACGCGCGCCTGGACTGGCCGTTGCGCCCGCCCCCGGCCCCGGCCGTGGGCCGGGGCTTCGACGCCCCGTCACCGGATTGGAAGCCCGGACATCGCGGGGTGGACCTGCCCGGCGCCCCCGGCCAGCCCGTGTATGCGGCGGGCGGCGCCACCGTGGTGTTCGCCGGGCAGCTGGCGGGACGGCCTGTGGTGTCGCTGGCCCACCCGGGCGGGTTGCACACCAGCTACGAGCCGGTCCGGGCCGCGGTGCGGGCGGGTCAGGCGGTGACGGCCCAGACGGTGATCGGCTCGTTGGAGGCCGGGCATGCCGGTTGCCGGGCCGCGGCATGTCTGCATTGGGGTGCGATGTGGGGTCCGGCGTCCGGCGCCCACTATGTCGATCCGCTGGGCCTGGTGAAGTCGACCCCGATCCGGCTCAAACCGCTGGACGGATGAGGGCGCTTCGCGGCTTCGCGTGTGCGTCCAGGGCTTCGCGTGTGCGTCCAGGGCTTCGCGTGTGCGTCCAGGGCTGTGCGTGTGCGTCCAGGGCGCGAATTTCCCGGATTTTGCGCCGTCAACGCACACCCGACGCCGTCAATGCAGACCCTCACGCCCGCGGGTGCGCCTGATCATGCACCGCGCGCAATCGGGAGACGGCGACGTGGGTGTAGAGCTGGGTGGTCGCCAGGCTGGAATGGCCGAGCAGCTCCTGCACCACCCGCAGGTCGGCCCCGCCTTCGAGCAGGTGCGTCGCCGCGCTGTGCCGCAGCCCGTGCGGCCCCATGTCGGGCGCACCGTCCACCGCGGCGACCGTCTGGTGCACGACGGTGCGGGCCTGGCGCACGTCGAGGCGCCGCCCGCGCGCACCCAGCAGCAGCGCGGGGCCCGACTCCGCGGTCACCAGCGTGGGCCGTCCGTCGTGCAGCCAGGCGCGCAGCGCCTCGGCGGCCGGCATCCCGAAGGGCACGGTGCGCTGCTTGTTGCCCTTGCCCAGCACGCGGATCACCCGATGTCCGGTGTCCACGTCGTCGACGTCCAGGCCGCACAGCTCGCTCACCCGGATTCCGGTGGCATACAACATCTCGACGATCAGCCGGTCCCGCAACGCCATCGGATCCCCTTGCTGGGCACCGGATTTCGCGGCGGCCATGGCGTCGAGCGCCTGGTCCTGGCGCAGCACCGCCGGCAGGGTGCGATGCGCCTTGGGCACCTGGAGTCGGGCGGCGGGGTCCCCGGCCAGCAGGCCGCGCCGCGCGGCCCATGCGGTGAACGCCTTGACCGCCGAGGTGCGACGCGCCAGCGTCGTGCGCGCCGCACCGGCCGCGGCCGTGGACGACAACCAGGAGCGCAAGAGCGGCAGGCTCAACGTGTCGAGCGCGGCGCCGCGGCTCTCGAGGAAGGTCAGCAGCGAGCGCAGGTCGCCGAGGTAGGCCCGACGGGTGTGCGCCGAACGGCCGCACTGCAGCGCCAGGTACTCGTCGAACTCCTCGAGGATGGCCTCCACGCCTGCAACGTTCGCAGGAGCCGGGGACCTGAATCAGCCGACGCGCCGAAGCGTGTCCGGGGTGAGATCTTTCAGCGTCGGATATCCGTCGACGGCCATGATCAGGTCGGCTTCAGCCAGCAGCGAACGCAGCACGTGCACAATGCCGTCAACGCCGCCCAGTGCCAGACCGTAGGCGTACGGACGACCGACGCCCACCGCGGTCGCGCCCAGCGCCAGCGCCTTGGCGATGTCGGCGCCGTTGCGGATGCCCGAATCGAACAGCACCGGGAGGCCGTCGGCCGCCTCCACCACCCCCGGCAGGCAATCGAGAGCGGGCAGTCCGCCGTTGGCCTGCCGGCCGCCGTGCGTCGAGCAGTAGATGCCGTCGACGCCACCGTCCCTGGCGCGCCGGGCGTCGTCGGGATGGCAGATGCCCTTGATGATGAGCGGCAGCTTGGTCAGCGATCGCAGCCACGGCAGGTCGTCCCACGTCAACGGATTGCCGAACGTCGTGACCCACTGCAGCACAGTGGCTTGCGGGTCCTCCTCGGGCGGGCGCTGCAGGCCGGCGCGAAAGACCGGGTCGCTGGTGTAGTTGCTCAGGCACAGCCCGCGCAACTGCGGAAAGTTCGCCGTGCTGAGGTCGCGCGGACGCCAGCCGGGGATCCAGGTGTCCAGAGTGACGATGATGCCCTTGTAACCGGCGGCCTCGGCCCGCTGAACAAGGCTGGCGGCGAGCTCACGATTCTTCGGCGTGTACAGCTGAAAAAACCCGGGGGTGTCGCCGAATTGTGCGGCGACGTCTTCCAACGGGTCGGCGGTCAGGGTGGAAACGACCATCGGGACACCCGTAACCGCCGCGGCGCGCGCGGTGGCCAGGTCGCCGTGGCCATCTTGAGCACAGATGCCGATGACGCCGATCGGGGCCATGAACACCGGCGACGGCAGGGTCAGGCCGAACATCTCTACCGACAGGTCACGCTCGGCGGCGCCGACGAACATACGGGGCATCAAACCCCAGCGGTCGAACGCCTCGCGATTGGCCCGCTGGGTGCGCTCGTCGCCGGCTCCGCCGGTGACATAGGACCACACCGACGGCGACATGGCCCGCTCGGCCCGGGCCTCGAGCTCCGCGAAGGCCATCGGCAGCGCGGGCGCCACCCCACCCAGGCCCTTGAAGTAGATCTCGTTCTGGTAATCGCCGAAGTGCGCCATGGGATAAGAGGATGCCAGCCGGCAGCCGGGCCGACGAACCCGCTACGAGGCCCCGGCCTCCGCCTCGGACAGTTCCCTCTTCCATTGCCGGAACGTCTCTTCGGTGCGTCCGCGCCGCCAGTAACCCGAGATGGACGACGCCCACCTGGCGTCCACGCCGCGCTCCTTGCGGATGTAGGGCCGCAGGTTGTGCATGACGCTTTGGGCCTCGCCGTGGATGAAGACGTGCACCTGGCCGGGCAGCCACGGCGTGGTGGTGACCGCCTCGATCAGCGGGGCGTGGTCGCCGGCGCGGTCCTCGGGAACCAGGTCGGCGCGGCCACCGCGATACACCCAGTGCACCTCGACGCCCTCCGGCGCGGTTAGCGGGATCTCGTCTTCCTGGCCCGCCACCTCGATGAACGCCTTGCCGACGGCGTTGGGGGGCAACGCTTCCAGCGCCGCGGCGATCGCGGGCAGCGCGGATTCGTCGCCGGCCAGCAGATGCCAGTCGGCGGCCGGGTCGGGCGTGTAGGCCCCGCCGGGACCCATCAAGAAGATCCGCTGGCCGGGCTCGGCGGCGGCCGCCCACTGGCCGGCGATCCCGTGCTCGCCGTGGGTGACGATGTTCAGGGTGATCTCGCGGGCCGCCACGTCGACGTGGCGGACCGTCATGGTCCGGACCGACGGCCTCTTCTCCGGGGGCAGCTCGGCGAAGCTGTCCAGCGTCAACGGCTGGGGCAGTTCCGCGACGTCGACGTCATCGGAGACGAACACCAACTTGACGTAGGAGTCGGTGAATTTGCTGGGCACGAAGGCGTCGAAATCCACGCCCCTCAGTACCACCGCGACCATGTGCGGTGTGAGTTCTTTCGTATCGACAACCTCGAAGCGTTGCAGAGGTCGACCCGCCACTTGTCCTCCCGTCCAGACCCGGCCCCCGGTCGACTATACGAGCCGCGTTGTCGGCGCAGCTTGACCGCCGGCGGCCCGGACAAGGCGCCATCGACCGTCCTGGCGCTGCACCAGCCCGGCCAGCTCCAGGATCGCCAGCGGCCCCAGCACGCGCTCGGGTGCCAGCCCCGACGCGACCGCGAGCTGCTCGACGGTGGCCGCGCCGCGGCCCGGCAGCGCCTCGTAAACCCGGCGCTCGGCGTCGCCGAGCCCGTCGAGCGCGGTAGCGGGGCGTGGTTCGTCGGCCGCCAACTCACCGATGCGGCCGATGAGCTCGACGACGTGGTCGGCCCGGGTCACCAGCTCGGCCCCGCCGCGCAGCAGCGCGTGGCACCCGGCCGACGCCGACGAGGTCACCGGCCCGGGCACGGCGGCCACCGCGCGTCCCAGCGCCCGCGCCCAGGCGGCGGTGTTCGCCGCGCCGCTGCGCAGCCCGGCTTCCACCACCACCACGGCGCCGGCGACGGCGGCCACCAGGCGGTTGCGGGTCAGGAATCGGTGGCGAGCCGGCCGGACACCGGGCGGGTACTCGGTGAACAGCAGCCCGTGCTGGCCGATGCGATGCAGTAACGCCGAGTGACCGCTCGGATAGGGGACGTCCAGCCCGCCGGCGAGGACGGCCACGGTGATCCCGTCGGCGTTGAGCGCCGCGCGGTGCGCCGCGCCGTCGATGCCGTACGCGCCGCCGGAGACGACGGCGACCTCACGTTGCGCCAGCCCGACGGCCAAGTCGTCGGCCACCTGCTCGCCGTATGCCGTCGCGGCCCGAGTTCCCACCACGGCTGCCGCGCGATGCGCCACCTCGTCGAGCCGGCTGGGGCCCTGCGCCCACAGCACCATCGGCGTCCCGCCGCGCGCCTTGACCGAAGCGCCCCCGAACGCCGCGAATGCCAGCAGCGGCCACTCGTCATCGTCGGGGGTGATCAGGCGTCCGCCACGGTTGGCGAGGAGCTCGAGGTCGGCCGCGGCGCAGTCGATTTCGCGCCTCGCCTCGGTGTGTCGCGCCAGCTCGTCGTCCACCAGGCCGCGGCGCACCCGGTCGGCGGCCTCCACCGGGCCGACGGACCGCACCAGGGCGGTGAGCTGGGCGCACGGCGGCTCGGCCACCCGGGACAGGTATGCCCAAGCGCGCAGCACGGGATCGTCGATAGCGGTCAGCATGGCCGTGTTCGCAGTTCCAAGCATTCGCCAAGGATCCGTTTAGCCGCGTGCGCGAACGTGTTGTCGTCGAACCCCATTCGCCATCGCTCAGCCGGCAACGAACGGAGGGAACCGTGATCATCTGCCAGCCGACCCGGCTCGCCGCGCCCGCCCGGCCCGTCAACCCCTGGGCGATCGCGGCGTTCGCCCTGAGCCTGGTCAGCTGGTGCGGGTTGCCCATTCCGATCCTGAGCGGCGCGCTGGCGTCCGTGGCGTTGCGCGACATGGAACACCGCGGCGAAGGCGGTCGCGCGATGGCGCAGTTCGCCCGGGCGTTCGCCATCCTGGTGACCGCGGCGATCGTAGTCCGGGGCGGACACAACGACTGGCTGACCAGGGCGTACTGGTGATCCGGCGCTCATCGCGCCGCCCCCGACTGCCGGAAGCTGAGCGCGGCCGCGACCTCCTCTGGTCCCGGCGACACCCCGCCGGCGAGGTCGGTCAGGCTCCACGCGACTCGCAGGGTGCGGTCCAGGCCCCGGATGCTGAGCAGCCCCAGGTCCAGCGCCTTCTGCAGTGGGGCCATGGTGGTGTTGCCGGGACGGAACTTTCGGCGCAGCAGCGCCCCGCTCACCTCGGCGTTGGTGCGGAACCCGTACGGTCGCCAGCGCTGGGCCGCCGCCGCACGGGCCTGCGCCACCCGCTGCCGCACCTGTGCCGTCGACTCGGCCTGGACGCCCGAGAAGGCGCCTGCCCGCACCGCATGCATCTGCACCCGCAGGTCGACCCGGTCGAGCAGGGGCCCGGACAACTTCCCCAGGTAGCGGCGCTTGACCGCGGCCGCACAGATGCAGTCCTGCGGGTCGGCGGGCGCGCATGGGCACAGGTTGGCCGCCATCACCAGCTGGAACCGCGCCGGGTAACACGCCACCCCGTCGCGGCGGGCGAGACGAATCTCCCCGTCCTCCAACGGGGTTCGCAACGCCTCCAGCGCATGCACGCTGATCTCCGCGCATTCGTCGAGGAAAAGCACGCCGCGGTGCGCGCGGCTCACGGCGCCCGGGCGCGCCATGCCCGAGCCGCCGCCGACGAGCGCCGCCACGCTGGAGCTGTGATGTGGCGCCACGAACGGCGGGATGGTGATCAGCGGCGTGTCCCCCGACAGCAGGCCGGCCACCGAATGGATCGCGGTGACCTCCAGTGACTCGCTCTCCGACAGCGGCGGAAGCAGGCCCGGAAGTCGTTGGGCAAGCATCGTTTTCCCGACGCCCGGCGGGCCGGTGAGCATGAGGTGGTGCGCCCCGGCGGCGGCTACCTCCACCGCGAAGCGCGCCTGCGTCTGCCCGACCACCTCAGCGAGATCCACCGAGAGTTCCGGCGCGGTGGCCGTCGGGGTGATTCTGTCCTCCAAAGCGGCCGACGCGCCGAGCCACTTCTGCAACTGCCCCAGCGTGCGCACGCCCCAGACCTCGATGCCGTCGACCAGGCTGGCCTCGGCCAGATTGTCCACCGGGACGACGACGGCCGGCCAGCCGTCGCGTTTGGCGGCCAGCACCGCCGGCAGCACGCCGCGCACCGGGCGGACCCGGCCATCCAGCGACAGCTCACCCAGAAGCACCGTCTTCTCCAGGCGCTCCCACGGGTTCTTACGCTGCGCCGACAGGACGGCCGCGGCCAAGGCGATGTCGTAGACCGAGCCCATCTTCGGCAGCGTCGCCGGGGAGAGCGCCAGCGTGAGCCGCGCCATCGGCCAGCTGTTGCCGCAATTGGCCACCGCCGCCCGCACCCGGTCCCGGGACTCCTGCAGGGCGGCGTCGGGCAGACCCACCAGGTGCACGCCCGGCAGACCGGAGGTGATGTCGGCCTCGATCTCCACGATCTGCCCGTCCACCCCGCGCACGGCGACCGAGAAGGCGCGCCCCAGCGCCATCAGCCGATCCCTTGCAGGTGGGTGATTTCCGGGGTGCGGCGGCGCCCGATCCGCACCTGGATCACGTCGATGCGAAGCCCGGCCCAGCGGGTGTCCTGGGCGGCCAGCCACAGCCCGGCCAGCCGGCGCAGCCTGCGCACCTTACGCTCGGTGACCGCGTACGGCAGCCCGCCGTAGCCGTCGCCGGTACGGGTTTTCACCTCGACGAACACCACCGTGCGGGCGGCCTCGTCGCAGGCCACGACGTCGAGTTCGCCGTAGCGGCAGCGCCAGTTGCGGTGCAGCACGCGCAATCCCATCTTCGTCAGATGGTCCACCGCCAGCGCCTCACCCATCGCCCCGAGCTGGACCCGGGTCATCGTCGTTTCGGTCGTCATGGGGCAACTGTGCGCAACGGCCACGACAAGGCCGGCCGCGGCGGCGCCGGCGGGCCCGGCCGGGCGACCGGTTATCCCCAGCGCCGCGTTCATCCACAGCCGGCGGGAAACGACTAGCTGATTCGATCCGCTCGGGTGTAGACGTTCATCGAGTCCTCGCGCAGGAACGCCACCAAAGTGATCCCGGACTCCTCGGCCAACGAGACCGCCAGCGACGACGGCGCGGACACCGCGGCGAGCACCGGAATCCCGGCCAGCACGGCCTTCTGCGTCAGCTCGAAGGAGGCCCGACCACTGACCAGGAGCACCGAGCCCGCCAGCGGGACCCGCCGGTGTTCCAGCGCCCAGCCGATGACCTTGTCGACCGCATTGTGCCTGCCCACGTCCTCGCGCACCACCAGCATGGTGCCGTCGACGCCGAACAGCGCGGCCGCGTGCAGCCCCCCGGTGCTGTCGAAAACCTTTTGCGCCGAACGCAGTTGGGTTGGCATCGCCTTGAGCGTCGCCGCCGCGACGGTGGCGGGATCCGCGCCGGGCGCGAAGCGGCCGATCAACCGCACCGCGTCCAGCGACGCCTTTCCGCACACCCCGCACGACGAGGTGGTGTAGAAGTTGCGGGTGACGTCGAGGGTGGGCGCGGGGACGCCGGCGGCCAGCGTCACGTCGAGGACGTTGTAGGTGTTCGCGCCGTCGACGGCGCCGCCGCAGTACCGGATGGTCTGCACGTCGTCGCGGCCGGCGATGATCCCCTCGGTCAGCAGAAAGCCTTGGGCCAGTTCGAAATCCGCGCCGGGCGTGCGCATCGTCACGGTGACCGCGGCGCCGTTCACCCGGATCTCCAGCGGCTCCTCGACGACGAGCGTCTCCGGCCGGGTGATCGCTTTACCGGCGGAGAGGTGCTTGACCCGCCGGCGTGCGGTTACGTGCCGCACTGGGCGATTTCACCGCCAGCCGGGCGCGCGGCGCAACGCGGGGACATCACGCAGCCAAAGCTACCCTGGTCGACGTCACACCGCCGAAGCCAGCGCCGCCAGGGTTTCCGCCGACGAGTGCAGCGGCCGCCAGCCGAGCTGGGTGCGCGCTTTGGTGGTGTCCATGACCATCGACGTGCGCGCGGTGTGCAGCCACTCCAGCATCGACGGGACCAGCGGGACCCGCGACAGCGCCGCCGACGCGGCGGAGGCGGCGACCGCCGGCACCCGCACCGGACGGCCACCCAGGGCCCGGGCCACGTCGCCGACCGTCACCACGCCGTCACCGGCGATGTTGTAGGCGCCGGGCGGCGCCGGGGCGGTGGCCGCCAGCGCGATCGCGCTCGCGACGTCGTCGTGGTGCACCAGCTGCAAGGGAATGCCGGGATCCGGCACGACCGGCTTCAGGATCGGCACCGCCTTGACCACGGCGCGCATCGGGCCGGGCAGCTGGTTCCACGGCATCGCGTCGGCCAGGACGGTGGCGTTGGGCCCCGCGACGATGCACGGCCGCAGCACGAACACCTCGAGCGGCGAGTCCTTCGTGATCTCACCGAGCAGCGCCTCGCACGCCGCCTTCTGCGCGGAGTAGTAGTGCTCGTCGGAGCCTCGCGCCGGGACGTCTTCGGTCAGCGGGTCGGGGTTGTCGGCGTGGTAGCCGTAGGCCGCCACCGACGAGGTGTACACCAGGCGGCGCGTCCGCTCGCTGGCCACGGTCGCCTCAAAGACGTTGCGGGTGCCCTGCAGGTTGATGCGGGCGCTCTCTTCCCGCGAACCCATGATGATGAAAGCCAGGTGGATCACCACGTCGGCCTGCGCCACCAGGGCGTCGACGGCATCGCGATCCAGGATGTCGCCCTGCTGATAGCTGGTCTTCAGCCAGCCGCGCGACGACGGGTCGAACGGCCGGCGCGCCATCCCGACGATGGCGTCCACGGCGGGTTCGCGCTCCAGCGCCGTCACGGCCGACATGCCGATCTCGCCGGTCGGCCCGGTCACCGCGACCGTAATTCCCATCCCAAGGCTCTTGCCCGGCCGGGGCCCGGCGAAACCACGGGTGGGAAACATCACCCCCGGAACGGCGCGGGGTGCCGCCATTTGTGAGCGCCGGACGTGCGGGTACCCGTATTGTCAGCAAATGTTTTCGCCGGCCCGTGGCCGGCAGCCCGGGGCGCGTGGATTTCGGTGCAATCGCACCGAACATCGTGTGAGGCTCGCGCCGAGGACCGATAATCTACGGCGATCAGGCGCGGGGTCATACTGCCGACTGCGCAGGAAATGAGGCACAACATGGGGGACGAATCGACGGCCGACGGCGGCTCGACGCCCGGCGGTGAGAAGGCCGACCCGGGTACCGTTTTCGCCGCGCTGGCCGAGATCATCTACCAGGGCTCCGACGCCGGCCAGATGTATGCGGCCATCTGCGTCGCCGCCACCCTGGTCGTCCCCGGGTGTGACCACGCCAGCCTGTTGGTGCGCGAGGGCGACCGCTACGTCACGGTGGGCGCGAGCGACCGGTTGGCGCAGCACGTCGACGAGCTGGAACGACGTTCGGGGGACGGACCCTGCATCGACGCCATCGAGGAGGAGACGCCCCAGATCGATCCGGACCTCACCACGCCGTCGCTGTGGCCCAAGCTCGCGAAGGTCCTGGTGGCCGAGACCCCGGTGCGCGGGGCGATGGGCTTCCGGCTGCTGATGGACAAGCGCAAGGGCGCCGCGCTCAACCTCTTCAGCGACACTGCCAACGTGTTCGACGCCGAGTCGGCCGGACGCGGGGCGCTGCTGGCCGCGTTCGCCAGCGTGGCCATCAACGCGGTCGCCAAGGGTGAGGACGCCACCAGCCTGCGCCGGGGGCTGCTGAGCAACCGGGAGATCGGTAAGGCGGTCGGCATGTTGATGCTGCTCCACGACATGACCGAGGAGGAGGCGTTCGACCTGCTGCGGCGCCATTCCCAGGCATTGAACATCAAGCTGGCCGATGTGGCGCGGGAGGTCATCGACCGCCGCGGCGAACTGCCGGCCCCGGAGGACAAGCAGGCGGCGGGCGACGGCTAGCGCCGGCTATTCCGGCAGCCGCAGCTCGGGCTTTTCCACCTCTTCGATGTTGACGTCCTTGAACGTCACCACCCGGACCTGTTTGACGAACCGCGCCGGACGGTACATGTCCCACACCCAGGCGTCGGACAGTCGCAGCTCGAAGTACACCTCGCCGTCGGCGTTGCGGGGCACCATCTCCACGCTGTTGGCCAGGTAGAAGCGCCGTTCGGTTTCCACCACGTAGCTGAACTGGCCGACGATGTCCTTGTATTCGCGGTACAGCGAGAGCTCCATCTCGGTTTCGTACTTTTCGAGATCCTCGGCACTCATCTGCTCAGACGTCCTTCTCGGAGAAACACTTCCCCGGCGTTCCGCCCGGGGAATCTTCGACCCATCTTTCCTCACCGATATTCGCCGCGCGCGGGCGAGGGTCCGGCCCGCATTCCGCCACCACGCGGCCGCCCGCCGTCTCTGACCCTAGGGCCACCCGCCGCACATTGATGAACGAATGGCGATGTTCGGGGCAGGGACCCAGCCGGGTGAGGGCCGCGCTGTGCGCCGGTGTGCCGTAGCCCTTGTGCTCGGCGAAGCCGTACCCCGGGTGCTCGGCGTCCATGGCCACCATCAGCCGGTCCCGGCTCACCTTCGCCAGCACGCTGGCCGCGGCGATGCACGCCGCCACCGCGTCTCCGCCGATCACCGGCAGCGACGGCACCGGCAGGCCGGGCACCCGGAATCCGTCGCTGAGCACATACCCGGGCCGCAGCGACAGGCCGGCCACGGCGCGGCGCATCCCTTCGATGTTGGCGACGTGCACGCCGCGCCGGTCGACTTCGGCCGGCGGGATGAACACCACGTGGTAGGCCAGCGCGTAACGCCGGATCAACGGGAACAGCTTCTCCCGGGCGCTCTCGGTGAGCTTCTTCGAGTCATCAAGCGCGGCAAGGCTTTCCAACCGCCCCTGCCCGAGCACGCAGGCCGCCACCACCAGTGGGCCCGCGCAGGCGCCGCGGCCGACTTCGTCCACGCCGGCCACCGGCCCCAGACCGCTGCGGTACAGGGCGGACTCCAGGGTGCGCAATCCGGACGACTTGCGGATCACCGTCCGCGGCGGCCACGTCCGGGTCATGGTCGCGCCATGGCTACTGATGTTGCTGCGGGTTCACCGAAGACACGCCACCCCATCGTCCCGGCGGCCACACGATGAACCTCGCCTTGCCGATCACGTTGGACACGGGAACCGTTCCCGACGTCGGATCGCCCGTGCACAACACCCCTTTGAGCGCCTCGGCCGGGACGCTGGTGCAGTGGGCACGCGAATCCGCCGAGTGCGTCCTGTTGTCACCCATCACCCACAGCCGCCCCTGCGGGACGGTGACCGGCCCGAACTCGCTGCCCAGGCACGGGTAGACCGCGGGGTCGGCCATCATGGTGGCCGGGTCCAGGTAGGGCTCCTTGAGCGGCTTGCCGTCGACCGTCAGACCGGTGTCCGCCCGGCACTGCACCGTCTGCCCACCGACCGCGATGACCCGCTTGACCAAGTCGTTCTCGTCGGGAGGCACGAAGCCGATGAAGGACAGCGCGTCCTGCGCCCAGCGCAGGACGGTGTTGTTGGACCGGATCGACTTGTACCCGAGGTTCCAGGAGGGCGGTCCCTTGAAGACGATGACATCGCCCGGCCGCGGTGCGCCGAAGCGATAGCTGACCTTGTCGACCATGATCCGGTCGCCCACGCAGCCGGCGCACCCGTGCAGCGTCGGCTCCATCGATTCCGACGGGATCAGGTAGGGCCGGGCAACGAACGTCAACATGACGTAGTAGAGCCCCACCGCGATCACCGCCAGGAGCGCGAATTCCCGCAAAGTGGATCGCTTGGCGCGCTCCGGCGCGCCGTCCTCGGTCGCCTCCCCCGGCTCGGGGAGCGGTTCGGCGTCCTTCGATGACTCGCCTTCGGGCGTGTCCGGGATGCGGGTGGAGACCTTCGGCTCTGACTGGGCGGACTGGGGCTCAGATGAGTCCGTGGGATCGGTCACGAGATCAGAGTAGCCAGCGCAGATTGTGACGCTGTAAACCGACCGGAACTGCCGCCCGGCCGCCCCGGCTCAGCGCTTTTCCTTGATCTTGGCCTTCTTGCCGCGGAGCTCACGCAGGTAGTACAGCTTCGCGCGGCGGACATCGCCACGGGTCACCACCTCGATGTGGTCGATGTTCGGGGAATGCACCGGGAAGGTCCGCTCGACGCCGACGCCGTAGCTCTCCTTGCGCACGGTGAAGGTTTCGCGGATGCCGCCGCCCTGCCGGCGGATCACCACGCCCTTGAACACCTGGATACGCTCCTTGGCGCCCTCGATGACCTTGACGTGCACGTTGATGGTGTCGCCCGGGCCGAAAACCGGGATGTCGTCGCGCAGCGACGCTTGGTCGACGAAGTCCAGGCGGTTCATCGTAAGAAGACACTTCCTTGCGGTCGCGGCCTGCGGCAACAGCCCTCACCGCGAGGGTGAGCGGTCGCCAAGCCGATGGTTTTGGGCAACTTGCGCGTATCTCGCAGCAGGCGGGAAGCGGCCCGGCCGGCCTGCAACCGCTGGAGACAACTGGTCAATTGTGCCAGACGGGACGCGTGCGGAGAAAATCACAGGACCGGACGCGGTTCGCAGCGAGCCGAAAGGGCTGGTGAATGGTACATATGAGCTGGGCTGGAACGCGCTGACCGCGCGATTCGGGCCCGCGTTCGAGCAGCTTGGGAACACCGGAGGAGAGGAATGCGCGTTCGGCCGCTGTTTCTGCTCACCGCCACCGCGGCGGTGGCGTTGGTGGTGGCCGCCGGATGCGAGGCGAAGGTCCAGGCCAAGGCATACAACTTCCCGGTGTACGTCACCCCCGACCGCGGACTGCGCCAACCTCCCCCGCAGGTGGCCGAGCTGATGCTCGAGGCGGCCAAGCCCACCCAACCCGAACAGCAACCGACCGCCGCGGGCCCCGTGGGCCTGCAGGCGCGGGTGCAGCGGGCCACCGACGAGGCCGCCGCCGGCGGAGCCGCGCTGTCGGTGGCGATCCTCGACCGCAAGACCCACGAACTGGTCTCCACCGGCAACAGCCAGGTCATCGGCACCGCGTCGGTGGCCAAGCTGTTCATCGCCGACGACCTGCTGCTGCACGAATCCCAGGGCAAGGCCGCGCTGAGCGCGGACGACCGGCAGGCGCTGGACATCATGTTGCAGTCGTCCGACGACGGCGCGGCCGAGAGGTTCTGGGCCCAGGGCGGCGAGAACGCCATCATCGCCGCGGTCGCGGCCCGCTACGGGCTCACCTCGACGACCCCGCCCAGCGACGGACGCTGGTGGAACACGATGAGCTCGATGACCGACCTGATCCGCTACTACGAGATGCTGCTCGACGGATCGGGAGGGCTGCCGGCCGACAAGGCGAAGGTCATCGTCGACGACCTGGCGCAGTCCACCCCGAATGGGCTCGACGGTTACCCGCAGCGCTTCGGCATCCCCGACGGGCTGTATGCCGAACCGGTGGCGGTCAAGCAGGGCTGGATGTGCTGCATCGGCAGCGACTGGATGCACCTGTCGACGGGGGTGATCGGCGCGGACCGTCGATACATCATGGTGGTGCAGTCTTTGCAGCCCTCCGACGACGCCACCGCCCGCGAGACCATCACCCGTGCGGTCAAGACGATATTTCCCGAGGGCCGCATCGATCCGCTGCGGCGCGGGCTCTAGTCGTCGCCGGGCTCTAGTCCGGGCGAGTCCAGCAGCTCCGGGCGCCGTTCACGGGTGCGCTGCAGTGAGACCTCCCGGCGCCATGCGGCGACGCGCGCGTGGTCGCCGGACAACAACACCTCGGGAACATCGAGCCCGCGCCAGCTCGGCGGCCGGGTATAGCTGGGCCCCTCCAGCAGCCGGTCCAGGGCCGGCGAGTGCGAATCCTGCAGGTGCGACGCCGGGTTGCCGAGCACCCCTTCGAGCAGGCGCACCACGGCTTCGATCATCACCACGGCCGCCGACTCGCCACCCGGCAGGACGTAGTCGCCGATCGAGACCTCCTCGACCCGCATCCGCCGGGCGGCGTCGTCGATGACCCGCTGGTCGATGCCCTCGTAGCGGCCGCACGCGAACACCAGGTGCTCCTCGGCACTCCAACGCTGCGCGTCCGCCTGGGTGAACAACGCACCGGCGGGCGTGGGGACGACCAAAACGGTTTGCTCCCAACAGATTTCGTCCAGCGCCTCGCCCCACACCGGCGCCTTCATCACCATCCCGGGGCCACCGCCATAGGGTGCGTCGTCGACGGAGCGGTGCACATCGTGCGTCCACCGGCGCAGGTCGTGCACCCGCAGGTCGACCAGGCCGGACTGAATCGCCTTGCCGGGCAAGGATTGCCGTAACGGATCCAAGAAGGCCGGGAAGATGGTGACGACGTCGATCCTCATGCCAAGTCCAGCAGGCCCTCGGGGGGATCGATCTCCACGACGTGATCGTCGAGCGACACCGACGTGACGATCGCGCCGACGAACGGCACCAGCACCTCGCCGCCGTCGCCCCGGCGCACCGCCAGCAGCTCCCCGGCCGCCGTGTGCAACACCTCGGCGACGACGCCGACATCCTGGCCCGTCACTGTCCGCACGCGCAGCCCTTCGAGCTGGTGGTCGTAGTAGGTGTCCGGCTCGTCGATCGGGGGCAGGTCAGCGGAGTCGACGACGAACAGGGTGCCGCGCAGGGCGTCGGCGGCGTCACGGTCGGTCACCCCGGCCAATCGCACCAGCAGCCGCCCACCGTGTTCGCGCACGCTCTCCACGACGAAGTCGCGTTCCGCGCCACCGCGGGATGCCTTGCCGCGCAAGGTGTTACCCGGCGCGAACCGGGACTCGGGGTCGTCGGTGCGGACCTCGACGACGAGCTCGCCGCCGATCCCGTGCGCTTTCGCGACGCGCCCGACGGTCAACTCCAACGGAGTTCCATTCCCGGCTACTGGTCGGTGTCCACCACGTCGACGCGGATCCCGCGGCCACCGATGCCGGCGACCAGGGTGCGCAGGGCGGTCGCGGTGCGCCCGCCGCGGCCGATCACCTTGCCCAGGTCGTCGGGGTGGACGTGCACCTCGACAGTTCGGCCACGGCGGCTGGTCACCATGTCCACCCGGACATCGTCGGGGTTGTCGACAATTCCGCGGACCAGATGCTCCACCGCATCAACGACGACCGTACTCATCGCCGCGGTCAGCTCTCGGTGCTCGGCGCGGCCGGCTCGCCGCCCTCGGCAGTCGTCTCCGCGGGCGCGGCCTCGGCGGCGGCCTCCGGCTCAGCGGCGGCCTCCGGCTCGGCGGCCTTGGCGGCCTTCTTCGCCCCTGAAGTTGAAGCCTTCTTCTTGGGCTTGGCGGCCTCGGTGGTGGGACCCCCCTCGGCCTCGGCCAGCGCGGCGTTGAACAGCTCGAGCTTGCTGGGCTTGGGCGGGGCGACCTTCAGGGAGCCCTCGGCGCCGGGCAGGCCCTTGAACTTCTGCCAGTCGCCGGTGATCTTCAGCAGCTTGAGGACGGGCTCGGTGGGCTGGGCACCGACGGACAGCCAGTACTGGGCACGCTCGGAGTTGATCTCGATGAGGCTCGGCTCTTCCTTCGGGTGGTAGCGGCCGATGACCTCGATGGAGCGGCCTTCGCGGCGGGTCCGCGCGTCGGCGACGGCGATGCGGTACTGGGGATTGCGGATCTTGCCGAGGCGGGTGAGCTTGATCTTCACAGCCATGGTTGAGCGGATTCTCCTGTATGTGTCACGCTGCAATTCAGCGATGCGGGCGGGATGCCCGGATCCGGTTTTGCCTCGCGTGTGTGACCACGAAGCGATGCGTGATCGCTCGGCGGACAGCCGCCCATTGTGCCAGAACAGGCCGCCACGCCAGAAATCGCGGCGCTCGCGCCCAGATTGCCGTCATGGTCGTGTCCGGGGGCCGAGGCGCAACCCCGGTGGCAATCTCGGCGACAGCCGCGGCGGTCCGCCGCGCCTACATCACCTTCTGGAAGACCTTGGTCTCCACCCGCCGGGTCATCCGCCAACCCTGCGGCGTGCGCACGAACTCGTCGTCGTACCAGAGCCCGCAGAACAACACCTGATCCTTGTCGCCACCGAGCACCATCGGGTTGAAGCAGATCACCCGCGACGACGCCGTGTCGCCGTCGATACGCACCGAGAAGTTGCCCAGCATGTGCGCGTACACCGGAAAGTTCGGCAGCACCTCCGACAGCCACTTCTTGACCTCGGGATAGTGGCCCTCGATGCCCCCGAGCGCGGTGTAGTCGATGTACGCGTCGTCGGTGAACACCTTGTCGAGGTCGTCGAATCGGCGCTGGTCAATGGCGGTGGAATAGTCCACGAGAAGTTGCTGGATCTCTAAGCGGTCGGAAATCTCGGCCAGGCTCAACATGCATCGGACAGTAGACGAAAATCGTCGCCGAACAGGACAGGTAGTTAGACTTTCGACCCATGCGCAAGGTCATGGCCCTCAGGGTCGGCGTCGCGGCCCTGCTCGCGGTCGGGGCGTGCGGCGCCGCCGCCCCCGCGTCCTGGGCCGACAGCATGCAGCCGGTGGGCTCGGTACCGATCCCGGACGGTCCGGCGCAGACCTGGATCGTGGCCGACCTCGACAGCGGTCAGGTGCTGGCCGGCCGCGACCAGAACGTGGCCCACCCGCCGGCGAGCACCATCAAGACGTTGCTGGCCCAGGTGGTCCTCGACTCGGTGAGCCTGGACTCGACCGTCGTCGCGGACGCCGCCGACACCCAGGTGGAATGCAACTGCGTCGGCATCAAGCCGGGCCGCACCTACACCGCGCGCCAGCTCCTCGACGGCCTGCTGCTGGTCTCGGGTAACGACGCCGCCAACGCGCTGGCGCACATGCTGGGCGGCGCCGACGCCACGGTCGCCAAGATGAACGCCAAGGCCGCATCGCTGGGCGCGACCAGCACCCACGCCGCGACACCGTCCGGCCTGGACGGGCCCGGCGGATCGGGGTCCTCGACCGCGCACGACCTGGCGGTCATCTTCCGCGCCGCGATGGCCAACCCGGTGTTCGCCCAGATCACCGCTGAGCCGTCGGCGATGTTCCCCGGCGATAACGGCGATCACCTCATCACCAACCA
The DNA here is from genome assembly GCF_001668695.1 of Mycobacterium sp. E2497. Taxonomy (NCBI): domain Bacteria; kingdom Bacillati; phylum Actinomycetota; class Actinomycetes; order Mycobacteriales; family Mycobacteriaceae; genus Mycobacterium; species Mycobacterium sp. E2497. Next base: position 26,461 of record NZ_LZKD01000155.1, on the reverse strand, counting down.
GGACGAGCTGTTGCAGCGCTACCCCGGCGCGATCGGCGGCAAGACCGGGTTCACCAACGCGGCCCGCAAGACCTTCGTCGGGGCCGCTGCCCGCGGTGGCCGTCGGCTGGTCATCGCGATGATGTACGGGCTGATCAAAGAGGGCGGACCGACCTACTGGGACCAGGCGGCGACGTTGTTCGACTGGGGATTCGCGCAAAGCCCCCAGTCCAGCGTCGGCTCGCTGTAGCTATTCCGGTCGGCCCGCGTCCGGCGCCGCCGCGGACAGCAGCGTCATCAGCATCGGGATCCGCTGCTCGGCGATGTGCGGCTGCGGCAGCACCCCCTCCACCACCGCGGCCCCGTCGAAGACGTTGGTCAGCACCGAGACCAGCACCGGGAACGTCTCCTCGGGGAAGCCCTCGGCGCCGGGCAGCGCACGGGCGGCGTCGTGGATTTTCGTGGAGTACTGCCGCAACTCGTGTTGCAAGGTGGCCCTGAGCTTTTCGTCGGTGCGGGCGGCGACCAGCAGTTCGTACAGCACGGCGTTGCTGGGCGCGGTGGTCAGGTCGCGCAGGATCGCCAGGGCGGCCTCCAGCGCCGGCCGATCGGGCGGGATCTCGGCGACCCGCTTGGTGAAGGTCTCGAGCTGGCGACGCAGCACCTCCGACGCCGTGGCCGCCATGAAGTCGCCCATGGTCTCGAAGTGCCGGAACAGGGCGCCGACGGAGACCCCCGCGCGCTTGGTGATCACGGCCGCGGACGCCCGGGCGTAGCCGACCTCGATGATGGTGTCGATGCAGGCGTCGAGGAGCCGGCCCACGGTCTCCTCGCGGCGCTGCTGCTGGGTTCTCGCCATGTCAGGCCCCGATCGTCAGCGGGCTCCGGCCGCGGTGCCGCTGGCCGGCGCGCAGGTAGCGGCCCGATTTGACGGTTTGGCCGTAGCCCTCACGGAACCGGCCCGCACGGAAGACGACCGCGCCGCCCACACCGGTCGCGACGACCGCGTCGTCGTTGCGATTCACCATGCGCCGCAGGCCGCCGTAGAACGGCACCTCGTCCTCGTGGTAGCCCTCGACCGTTTCGTTGAGGCCGGCCGGGTCTATCACCACGAAGTCCGCGCGGTCGCCCTGGCGCAGCGTGCCGGCGTCGACGCCGAACCACTCCCCCAGCTCGCCGGTCAGCCGGTGCACCGCCCGCTCGGTGGACATGAACGGCGCGCCGGCCCGCTGGGCATCCCGAACCCGCTTGAGCAGCTTGACCGGGAAGTTGTAGAAAGCCATGTTGCGCAGGTGCGCACCGGCGTCGGAGAAGCCCATGTGCACGCTGCCCTCGTTGGCGAGTGCGTCGAGCAGCTTGGGGCGGTGGTTGGCGACGACGGTCGTCCACCGCACGTTGCGCTCACCGTTTTCGACGAGCACGTCGAGGAACGCGTCGAGCGGGTGCAGCTTGCGCTCGTCGGCGATGGCGCCGAAGCTCTTGCCGATCAACGACTCGTCGGGGCATTCGACGATGACCGCGTCGTGGAAGTCGCGGTGCCACAACGACGGTCCGAGCTTGACGCGGTCGAACTCGCGCCGGAACCTGCGGCGGTATTCCTTGTCCGCCAGTAACTCGTTGCGCTCCAACTGATCCCGTAGGTGCAGGGCGGCCGTTCCGGCGCCGAACTCCTCGAACACCGGGAGGTCGATCCCATCGGAGTACAACTCGAAGGGCACCGGCAGATGCTGGAACCGCACGCTGGCGCCCAGCAGCTTGTTCAGCAGCCGCGTCCCCGGGCCGAACACGTACACCGACAACGGCATCGACTTGGCGTCGGCCGATACCAGCATGCTCATCCGAACACCCTTGCCGCGGTTGAGGATCCGGCTGCTGGCCAGGAAGAACAGCATCCCGGTCGACGGCTTCGCCACGTTGGGGGCGCTCTGCAGCAGCCGCCCGCGCTTGCGCAGCACCTTGATCAGCCTGCGCCGCTCGCGCCAGGTCGCGAAGGTGGACGGCAGCGCCCGCGACCGGAAGCGCTCACCGTCGAGCTTGTCGATGCCCGCGTCCATGCCCGACATGCCGAGCATCCCGGCTTCCAGGGCGTCGTCGAGCAGGTCCGCCATCTTCTCCAGTTCGGCGTCGGTGGGCGCGGCGGCGGCGTCGGTGGACCGGTCGAGCCCCAGCACGGCGGCCCGCAGGTCCGAATGACCGAGCAGCGAGCCGATGTTCGGCCCGAGCGGCAGGGCGTCGATCGCCTTGATGTATTCCGCCGGGCCCGACCACGTCTTGTCTTGCAGGGCGCCGTAGACGTATTCGCGCGGTACGGCCTCGACCCGGCTGAAGAGGTCGGCGGCGTCCTCGGCGTCGGCGTAGACCGTGGACAACGAGCAGTTGCCCAGCAGCACCGTGGTCACGCCGTGGCGCACGGACTCCCGCAGGCCCGGGTCCAGCAGCACCTCGGCGTCGTAGTGGGTGTGCACGTCGATGAAGCCGGGCAGGATCCACTTGCCGGCCGCGTCGATCACGTCGGGGCAGCCCGCCTCGTCCAGCGGCCCGTCCGACACCGTGGCCACCACGCCGTCGCGGATGCCCAGCGTGCGGGTCTGCGGTGCTCCGCCGGTGCCGTCGAACCACAGCCCGTCGCGGATGATCACGTCGTACGCCACTCTTGCCTCCAGGTCCTCGCGGTGACACGGACCGTAACATAGATAGCAAGCACTCGCAATCTTTTCTGCCCGGTGTGTCCGCCCGTCGGGCGAGTGCCGGCCTACGCCGGCGAGTGAAACGCCTTGCCGCGCAATATCACCAGGTCCGGACGGCCTAGCACGTCCGGGCCCGACCGCGGGTCCCGCGCGTAACACAGCAGGTCGGCGGACGCGCCGTGATCCAGGCCGGGTCGGCCCAGCCAGCGGCGGGCGTCCCAGCACGCCGCGCCCAATGCCTCGGCCGGGCTCATCCCGATGCCCTTGAGCGCCTCGACCTCATCGGCGATACGCCCGGGCGCGACCATGGTGCCGGCGTCACTGCCGGCGTAGATCGGCACGCCCGCCTCGCGGGCGGCGGCGATCCGCGACAGGCCGCGGGCGTGCAGGTCGCGCATGTGGGCGGCGTAGGTCGGATACTTCGCGGCGGCGGCGTCGGCGATGCCGGGGAAGTTCTCCACGATGTTGACCAGCGTGGGGACCAAGACCGTTCCGCGCTCGACCATCAGCGCGATGGTGTCGTCGGTGAGACCGGTGCCGTGTTCGATGCAGTCGATGCCGGCGTTGATCAACCCGGGCAGCGCGTCCTCACTGAAGACGTGCGCGGTGACCCGCGCGCCGTGGGCGTGTGCGGTCTCGATTGCGGCCTTGAGCACGTCGTCGGACCACAGCGGGGCGAGATCGCCGACGCTGCGATCGATCCAGTCACCGACCAGCTTGATCCAGCCGTCCCCGCGGCGCGCCTCCTCCGCGACCGCCTCGGGCAATTGCCACTCGTCTTCGAGCTCGCGCGAGAAGCCGGCCGCATAGCGCTTGGGCCTGGCCAGATGTTTTCCGGCGCGGATGATGCGGGGCAGGTCGTCGCGGTCGTCGAGGCTGCGGGTGTCGGTCGGTGAGCCGCAATCACGCAGCAGCAGCGCCCCGACGTCACGCTCGGTCTCGGCCTGCGTGACCGCCTCGTCGAGCGGGATCTCGCCGTGCTCGCCGAGGCCGACGTGGCAGTGGGCGTCGACCAGTCCGGGCAGGATCCAGCCTTGAAACCCAGACGAGCCAAAGACGGTATCGGCCCCGGCGACGGGCTCGGTGCTGATGCGCCCGTCGACGATCCACAGCTCGGTTGGGCTCTCGTCCGGCAGCCCGACACCTCGCACGTGCATGCGCACGGCGCGGCTAGTTCTTGCCTGGGAACTTGAGCTTGGACAGGTCGAAGTCCGCCAGCCCGGGCGGTAGCTCGTTGAGACCCTCGGGCATGTGCGACAGGTCGGGGAACCCGGCCGGCATGCCCGGCATCCCGGCGCCGAGGGGGTTGCGAACCTTGGGCGGCGTGGGACCCCGCCCACCCTTCTTGCCCTTCTTGCCCTTGGTGCCCTTGGCCTTTCGGGTGGCGGACTTGCGGCCCATGCCCGGGATGCCCATGCCGCCGAGCATCGACGACATCATCTTGCGGGCCTCGAAGAAGCGGTCGACCAGCTGGTTCACCTCCGACACGGTCACGCCCGAGCCGTTGGCGATGCGCAGCCGTCGCGACGCGTTGATGATCTTCGGGTCGGCCCGCTCTTCGGGTGTCATGCCGCGGATGATGGCCTGCAGGCGGTCGAGTTGCTTGTCGTCAACCTGGGCCAGGGCGTCCTTCATCTGCCCAGCCCCGGGCAGCATGCCCAGCAGGTTGCCGATCGGGCCCATCTTGCGGATGGCGAGCATCTGCTCCAGGAAGTCCTCCAGCGTCAGCTCGCCGGTGCCGATCTTGGCCGCGGCGGCCTCGGCCTGCTCGGCGTCGAAGACCTGCTCGGCCTGCTCGATCAGGCTCAGCACGTCGCCCATGCCCAGGATGCGGCTGGCCATCCGGTCGGGATGGAAGACGTCGAAGTCCTCGAGCTTCTCGCCGGTGGAGGCGAAAAGGATTGGCACGCCGGTCACCTCGCGCACCGACAACGCGGCGCCACCGCGGGCGTCGCCGTCGAGCTTGGTCAGCACCACCCCGGTGAAGCCGACACCCTCGCGGAAGGCCTCCGCGGTGGTCACGGCGTCCTGGCCGATCATCGCGTCCAGCACGAACAGGACCTCGTCGGGGTTGACCGCGTCCCGGATGGCCGCGGCCTGCGCCATCAGCTCGTCGTCGATGCCCAGCCGGCCGGCGGTGTCGACGATGACGACGTCGTGGTGCTTGGCTCGGGCCTCCGCGAGCCCCGCCGCCGCGACCGCGACCGGGTCGCCGGGTCCCGATTCGGGCGACTCGCCGGGATGGGGCGCGAAGACCGGGACCCCGGCACGCTCGCCGACGACTTGCAGCTGGTTCACGGCGGCCGGCCGCTGCAGGTCGCACGCCACCAGCAGCGGGGTGTGCCCCTGGCCGCGCAGCCACGCGGCCAGCTTGCCGGCCAGCGAGGTCTTACCGGACCCCTGCAGGCCGGCGAGCATCACCACGGTCGGCGGTGTCTTGGCGAACGCCAGCTGGCGGGTCTCGCCGCCCAGGATGCCGATCAGTTCTTCGTTGACGATCTTGACGACCTGCTGCGCCGGGTTGAGGGCACCCGAGACCTCGGCGCCCTTGGCGCGGTCCTTGATCCGGGTGACGAACGCCCGCACCACGGGCAACGAGACGTCGGCTTCCAGCAGCGCCAGCCGGATCTCGCGGGTGGTGGCGTCGATGTCGGCGTCGGTCAGACGACCCTTGCCGCGTAGCCCCTGAAGTGCACCGGTCAACCGGTCGGACAGCGATTCAAACACCCCGCCAGCCTAGTGGTACTGCAAGCGCGGCGAAGCCGGGCGCGGCAGGTACCACTCATCAGGCCTAGTGGTACTGCAAGCGCGGCGAAGCCGGGCGCGGCAGGTACCACTCATCAGGCCTAGTGGCTCACCGCTTGGGCCGGCTCGGCGCCGCCCATCGACCGCGACATTGCAACTACGCAGACGACACGCCGGCAAACGTGTGCGTGGTTTCAGTCTCGGCGAGACGGCGAGCGAGTTTGAATGGTCGAGCGAACCAAGACGCCGCCGAAGGGGTCAGCCCATGCTCGAGGTGATCGACAAGGGGTCCTGCAGCCGGGACCATCCCGTCCCGCTGCTCTTCGTGCACGGCGGCTGGCACGGGGCGTGGTGTTGGGAGCACTTCCTGGACTTCTTCGCCGACGCCGGGTACCGCGCGGTCGCGGTGAGCCTGCGCGGCCACGGCGCCAGCCCGACGGCGAAGCCGCTGCACAAGGTCTCCATCGCCGACTACATCGAGGACGTCCGCTCGGTGGCCGACGGGCTGGGCGGCGCGCCGGCGCGCCACCCTGTCCTCATAGGCCATTCCCTGGGCGGCTTCGTGATCCAGCGCTACCTCGAAGAGCGCCGCGCCCCGGCGGCGGTGCTGGTGGGATCCGTGCCGCCACAGGGCGTGCTGAGGTTGGCGGTGCGCGTGTGGCGCCGCCGGCCGTCGATGACGTTGGAAGCCTGGAGCGACCGCACGCTGCTGAGGTTCCTCGCCACCCCGGCGCTCACCCGCGAGTACCTCTTCTGCGCCGACACGCCCGAGGCCGTCGTCGAATCCTGCATGCGGCGCGCCGGGGCCGAAAGCGTGCGTGCCGCCATGACCGACCCGATGGTCCGCCGCGTGAGAACCCGACGGGTGAGCACGCCGATCCTGGTGCTGGGCGCCGAGTACGACGGCTTCGTCAGCGTCGGCGACGTGCGCGCCACCGCGCGCGCCTACCGCACCGAACCGGAATTCTTCTCGATGGGCCACAACATGATGCTCGAGCCGGCTTGGGCTGACGTCGCCGAACGCATCCATGCGTGGCTGGAGACCCATGACCTGGCGGCCGAACCGCGCTAACCACGCTCGAGTCGTTACTGCGCCGAAAAGCGTTGGCGTGCTACATTTCACGTCCGCCACTTAACCGGGCCGTCCGCGTCGACAACTGCAACTACGGGGGAAAATGTCCGTGCAACCGGCCGATCGCACGGAGACCTCCGTCGACGGCGGCGGCAGGGCGCTGCGCGGCTGGCAGCGCCGGGCGTTGGTCAAATACCTGGCCGGCCAGCCGCGCGATTTCCTGGCGGTGGCCACCCCCGGATCGGGGAAGACGACGTTCGCCCTACGGGTCGCCGCCGAACTGCTGAGCCAGCGCGCCGTCGAGCAGATCACGGTCGTGGTGCCCACCGAGCACCTCAAGGTGCAGTGGGCCCAGGCCGCGGCGCGGCACGGCATCGCCCTGGACCCGAGGTTCTCCAACACCAGCGCCCGCACGTCGGGCGAGTACCACGGCGTGATGGTCACCTACGCGCAGGTCGCGGCGCACCCGACGCTGCACCGGGTGCGCACCGAGCAGCGCAAGACCCTGGTGGTGTTCGACGAGATCCACCACGGCGGCGACGCCAAGACCTGGGGCGACGCCATCCGCGAGGCCTTCGGCGACGCCACCCGCCGGCTCGCCCTGACGGGCACGCCGTTCCGCAGCGACGACAGCCCCATCCCGTTCGTGGACTACGAGGCGGGCGCGGACGGGGTGCGCCGGTCGCGGGCCGACCACACCTACGGCTACGCCGAGGCCCTCGCCGACGGGGTGGTCCGGCCGGTGGTGTTCCTGGCCTACTCCGGGGAGGCGCGCTGGCGAGACAGCGCCGGCGAGGAACACGCCGCGCGGCTGGGCGAGCCGCTGACCAGCGAGCAGACGGCGCGGGCCTGGCGCACCGCGCTCGACCCCGCCGGCGAATGGATGCCCGCGGTGATTGCGGCCGCCGACCAGCGGCTGCGCCAGAAGCGCGAGCACGTGCCGGACGCCGGCGGCATGATCATCGCCTCCGACCGCACCGCGGCCCGCGCCTACGCGGCCCTGTTGACCACGCTGACCGGCGAGGCGCCGACGGTGGTGCTGTCCGACGATCCAGGATCGTCCGAGCGCATCAGTGGATTCGCCGCGAGCACCAGCCGGTGGCTGGTCGCGGTGCGCATGGTCTCCGAAGGCGTCGACGTGCCCCGGCTCGCCGTCGGCATCTACGCCACCAGCGCCTCGACTCCCCTGTTCTTCGCGCAGGCCATCGGCCGGTTCGTGCGGTCCCGCCGGCCCGGCGAGACCGCGAGCATCTTCCTGCCCTCAGTGCCCAACCTGCTGCAGCTCGCCAGCGAGCTGGAGGCCCAGCGCAACCACGTGCTCGGGGAGCCGCACCGCCCGGACGAGGATCCCCTCGACGGTGACCCCGCCGTCCGGACGCAAACCGAGAAGACCGAGGTCGACAACGGCTTCACCTCGCTGGGCGCCGACGCGGAGCTGGATCAGGTCATCTTCGACGGGTCGTCGTTCGGCACCGCGGCCCCCGCCGGAAGCGACGAGGAGGCCGACTACCTCGGCATCCCGGGCCTGCTCGATGCCGAGCAGATGCGGGCGCTGCTGCACCGCCGCCAAGACGAGCAGCTGCAGCGACGGGCCGCGCAGGGGGTGCCGGCCCCGGTGTCGGCGGCGCCGTCGATGCACGGCCAGCTGCGCGAGCTGCGCCGCGAGCTCAACACCCTCGTGTCGGCCACCCACCACCGCACCGGTAAGCCGCACGGCTGGATCCACAGCGAACTTCGCCGCCGCTGCGGGGGACCGCCGATCGCCGCCGCCACCCGCGAGCAGATCCAGGCCCGCATCGAAGCGTTGCGGCAGCTCAACGTCGAGCACTCCTGAGCCGACTAGTTGTAGAAGCCGACTGGTTGTAGAACTAGTCGCCGACGGGCTCCTCGAGCACTTCGACCGCGGGGCCGCCCAGCACGGCCAGGAGGTTCTGCTCGATCGCGGCCCGCGCCCGGTGCTCGGCGTTCGCCGGCACCGTCACGCAGAAGACGTCGGCCGCCGTGGAGCCGAACGTGTTGACCTTGGCCCACGCGATGTCCGCGTCCGCACGTTCCAGCGCATTCGTCAGCAGCGCGAGCAGGCCCAGGCGATCCATGGCGCGGACCTCGAAGATCAACTGGCCCGCGGTCGCCGCGTCCAGCCACAGGATGCGCGGCGGAGCGGTCGAGCGGGTGACGGGCACCCCGGCCTGGATCTCGCCGGCCCGCGCGGTTGCGGCGCTGACGGCGTCGTTGTCGCGCCTCTCCAGCGTGCCCAGGACGTCGAGGTCGCCGGCCAGGGCGCCGTTGAATTGCTGACGCAGCAGGCCGGATTCGGGCGGGGAGCCGAACACCGGCGACACGACGAACTCGACGATCGCGACGCCCTCGTGGATGTTGGCCAACGCCGAATGGATGCGCAGCGAGTTCAACGCCAGCACCGCGGCGGCTTTCGACACCAGCCCCCGCTGGTCCGGCGCGAGCATCACCGCGGTCAGGCGCTCGCGGTCGCCGGGTTTGATCTCCACGTGCACCCCGCGGTCGGCGGCCAACGAAACATAATGCGGCGCAATGGGTTCGGCCTCCGGAAGCGGCTCTCCGGCCATCACCAGCCGGCAGCGGCGGACCAGGTCCTCGATCAACGAGGCCTTCCAGTCGCTCCACACCCCCGGCCCGGTCGCCTTCGAGTCCGCCTCTGCCAGGGCGTGCAGCAGCTCGAGCAGGTGCGGGTCGCCGTGCAGGGCCGCGGCGACGGACTCGATGGTCTTCGGGTCGTTGAGGTCGCTTCGGGTGGCGGTGATCGGCAGCAGCAGGTGGTGGCGGACCATGCCCGCGAGCGTGTCGGTGTCCTGCGCCGACAACCCCAGCCTGTTCGCGATCGGGACCACCAATTCCGCGCCCAGCACACAGTGGTCCGTGCCGCGCCCCTTGCCGATGTCGTGCAGCAGCGCGCCGAGCGCAAGCAGGTCCGAGCGCGCCACGCGCGTGGTGAGAGGGGCCGCGTTGACGGCGGTTTCGACGATGTGACGGTCGACGGTCCACTTGTGCGAGACGTCGCGCGGCGGCAGGTCGCGGACCGCGTCCCATTCGGGGAAGAGGCGGCCCCACAGCCCGGTGCGGTCCAGCGACTCGATCGTGTTCACCGTCGTGGGACCCGCCAGGAGCACCACCAGCAGGTCGTCCAGCGCCTCCCGCGGCCACGGCGACGGCAGGTCGGGGACGCTGTCGGCCAGCCGTTTGAGGGTCCCGGCGCCGATCGGCAGGCCCGTGTCGGCCGACGCGGCGGCCACGCGCAGCACCAACCCGGCATCGGTCTGGGGTTGGGCATCGCGGGCGAGGACCACCTCGCCGTCGTACTCGACCACTCCCTCGTCCAGTGGCCGGCGTCTCGGGCGCCGCACCAGGGCGGTGAGGCCGCGCCGGGGCAGCGCGTTCTGCGCGGTCCGCAAGCCGGTCTCTGCGTGGTAGGCGATGGTGCGGCTGACGCTGGACAGCATGCGGGACAGAGCGAATCGGTCCCCGACGCCCAGCGCGGCGCTGACCTCGTCGGCGAACTGCGCCAGCAGTTGGTCGAGTCCGCGTTTGGACACCCGGTGCAGTTCGGTGCGGACGTCGAGCAGCGTGAGGTACGCGGCATCCAGCGAGCCGCCCGGCGCGTCGGGATGGCCCATCCCGTGGCGGTCGATGAGCTGCGCGACGCCCAGCGCGTCGAGCAGCTGGACGTCGCGCAGGCCGCCACGCCCCGACTTCAGGTCCGGCTCGGCCCGTTGCGCGATGCGCCAACACCGTTGCCAGCGTTCATAGGTCATCGCGACGAGCTCGTCCATGCGGGATCGGATCGCGCTGCGCCACTGGCGTCGCGCCCCGTCGATGAGTTCGGCCGACAGCCGCTGGTCCCCGGCGATGTGCCGGGCATCCAGCATGCCCAGCGCGGCCACCATGTCGCTGTTGGCGACGCCGAGGGCCCCCGACACCGTGCGCACGCTGTGGTCGAGCCGGACGTTGGCGTCCCACAGCGGGTACCACAGCCCGTCGGCGACCCGCTGCAGCACGTCGTCAGACTTGTTGTCGTGCAACAACATCAGGTCGAGATCGGAGTACGGCAGCAGCTCGCGGCGGCCCAGACCGCCCACGCCGACGATCGCGAAACCGCTGTCATCGGTGATGCCGATCTCGCCGGCCTTGGCCACCAGCCAGGATTCGTGCAGATCGAGCCACGCTTTGCGCAGTTCCGCCGCGCCGAGCTCGCGGCCGTCTGACAGCAGCTGGCGTCGGGCGGCAGCCAGATCGCTTGCGCCGCCGGCGCTTTGAGCTTCTGCTTCAGATGACCCGGACGGGCCGGGTGGGTTTGTCATACCCTCCCGGCCCGTCCGGCCCGGTTCGTCAATGCGCGGGTGGCCTCAGAGGGCATCTGTTCCGCGTTCACCCGTGCGCACCCGCACAATGGTTTCCACGGGGGTGACCCAGACCTTGCCGTCACCGATCTTGCCGGTGCGCGCCGCCCGGACGATGCTGTCCACGACCTTGTCCACGATGGAATCGTCGACCACGACCTCGATTCGCACCTTCGGCACGAAATCCACCGAGTACTCAGCGCCCCGGTACACCTCGGTGTGGCCCTTCTGCCGCCCGTACCCCTGGATTTCGCTGACCGTCATCCCGAGGACGCCCGCGTCCTCGAGGCTGGTCTTCACGTCATCGAGGGTGAACGGCTTCACTATTGCGGTGACTAGCTTCATGCCTGCTCTGCCTCCACCTTGTCGCCCACTCGGTCCTCCTCCAGGCCGTTGCGCTCATCCAACGGAATCCGCGCCGCCGGGAGGACGGACCCTTGCCCACCGATCGTCCCGAAATCGTACGCGCTCTCCGCGTGCTCGGACTCGTCGATGCCGGTTGATTCCTCCTCGGCGGGGACGCGCAAGCCGATCGTGTACTTCAGGATCAAGGCCAGGATCAGCGTGACGATGCCGGAGTAGAACAGTACCGCGAAGGCGCCGACGGCCTGCCGTTCCAGCTGGGCCCAGCCGCCGCCGTAGAACAATCCCTTCGACACCCCGACCACGCCGTTGATCGCCGGCGACTCGGGTGCGGCGAGCAGACCCACGAGCAGGGTGCCCGTCAGACCACCGATCATGTGCACCCCGACCACGTCGAGCGAGTCGTCGTAGCCGAACTTGAACTTCAGTCCGACGGCCAGCGCGCACACCACCCCGGCCACCGCGCCGACCACCAGGGCGCCCAGCACGTTGACCGACGAGCAGGACGGGGTGATCGCCACCAGTCCGGCGACGATGCCCGACGCCGCTCCCAGCGTCGTGGGCTTGCCGTCGCGGATGCGCTCGGTGAGCAGCCAGGCCAGCATGGCCGTGGCGGTCGCGATGGTGGTGGTCATGAACGTGGTACCGGCCGAACCGTTGGAGCTGGTCGCCGAACCGGCGTTGAACCCGAACCAGCCGAACCACAGCAGACCGGCGCCGAGCATCACGAACGGCAGGTTGTGCGGGCGGAACAGCGTCGTGGGCCAGCCGCGGCGCTTGCCGAGGACGATCGCCAGGGCCAGGCCCGCCACACCGGAGTTGATATGGACCGCTGTCCCACCGGCGAAGTCGATGGCGTGCAGCTTGTTGTTGATCCACCCGCCGTGCTCGGACGCGAAGCCGTCGGCGGCGAACACCCAGTGCGCGACCGGAAAGTACACCAACGTCGCCCACAGCCCGGCGAACACCAGCCACGCGGTGAACTTGAGCCGGTCGGCGACCGCGCCCGAGATCAGCGCGACGGTGATGATCGCGAACATCAGCTGGAAGGCCACGAACACGGTGGCGGGCATGGTGCCGGCCAGCGGGATGTCGACCTGCGTGACGCCCTTGCTCGGGTCGGCCTTGACGGCGTTGCCGCCGATCAGCTTCGCCAGGCCCCAGTAGTCGGTCGGATTGCCCACGACGCCGCCCCGGTCGTCGCCGAACGACATCGAGTAGCCGTAGAGCACCCACAGCACGGTGACCACGCCCATCGCGCTGATGCTCATCATGATCATGTTGAGCACGCTTCTGGTGCGCACCATGCCGCCGTAGAAGAACGCAAGACCCGGCGTCATCAACAGCACTAGCGCGGAACTCGCCAACATCCAGGCGGTATCGCCGGTATCGGGTTGGCCCAATTGCGGGAATGCCACTCGCTCACCTCCGGTCGGACATGAATGGCCGTCAGGCGACGCCTGTGACCTGATCCAGAACCTTGCGCAATGGTTGTTTCGGCGGTGGAGCGGGCGTGTTTCGCCCGGATTAACGTCGCGCTCGCCGTGTAAGAGCTTCAGCCGAGCAGGGCGTCGACGAAGGCGGCCGGCTCGAACGGCGCCAGGTCGTCGGGACCTTCCCCGAGCCCGACCAGTTTCACCGGCACGCCGAGTTCCTGTTGAACGCGGAATACGATGCCGCCCTTGGCCGTACCGTCCAACTTGGTCAGCACGGCGCCGGTGATCTCGACGACCTCGGCGAACACCCGCGCCTGGGCCAGCCCGTTCTGTCCGATGGTGGCGTCGAGCACCAGCAGCACCTCGTCGACCGCGGCGCGGCGTGTTACCACGCGCTTAACCTTGTCGAGCTCGTCCATCAGCCCGACCTTGGTGTGCAGCCGCCCGGCGGTGTCGATGAGCACCACGTCGGCGCCCGAGGCGATGCCCTTGTCGACGGCGTCGAACGCCACCGACGCCGGGTCGGCGCCCTCGGGTCCGCGCACCACCTCCGCGCCCACCCGCGACGCCCAGGTCTGCAGCTGATCGGCGGCGGCGGCGCGGAAGGTGTCGGCGGCGCCGAGCACGACGCGACGCCCGTCGGCCACCAGCACCCGCGCCAGTTTGCCGACCGTGGTCGTCTTTCCGGTGCCGTTGACCCCGACCACCAGCAGCACCGACGGGTGGTCGGCGTGCGGCAGGGCGCGAATCGAGCGGTCCATCTCGGGGTGCAGCTCGCGGATCAGCACGTCGCGCAGGACGGCCTTCGCGTCGGCCTCGGTGCGCACGGCGCTGCCGGCCAGGCGGCTGCGCAGCGCCGACATCACCGACTCGGTGACGACCGGGCCCAGGTCGGCGACCAGCAGGGTGTCCTCGACGTCCTGCCAGGCGTCCTCGTCGAGGTCGCCGCCGCCGATGAGGCCCAGCACGCTGCGTCCCAGCGCGTTCTGCGACCTGGCCAGCCGGCCGCGCAGCCGCTCCAACCGGCCTTCGGGCGGCGCGATGGCCTCGATCTCCGGGGCCTCGGGCGTCGTCGGGGCTTCCGGGACCGCGGCGGCTGCTGGGGCCGCCGGCGGCTCGGGGGGCGCGACCGGTGGCGGCGGGGTCACAGTTTCCGGGGTCTCCGGTTCGGGGAGTTCGACCTCGGAGATGGCGCGCCGCGGCGCGTCACGCGGGATGGTGGCGTCGTCGCCCACCGCGGGCAGCCCGGTGGTGTCGAGCCGGTCGGCCCCCAGATCGGCTCTCGCGGTCTGACTGAACGTGATGCCCGACGACGCGGTGTAGCCGCCCGACCGGTCGATCGCGCCGGGCTCGGGCTTGGTGGCGAAGCTGATCCGCCGGCGGCGGTATCGCACCAGGCCCAAGACCAGCGCGGCGACGACAACCAGGACGGCTATGACCGCGATGGCGATCCAAAGACCTTGCGACACGCTGACATTGTTTCAGCCGCGGGATGGCGGCCCCCGGCGCGGGTGTTACGACTGCGAGACCAGCTGCTCCACCTGCTGTCCGCGCATCCGCTGTGAGATGACCGCGGTGATGCCGTCGCCCTGCATGGTCACGCCATACAGCGCGTCGGCGACCTCCATCGTCGGTTTCTGGTGCGTGATGATGAGCAGCTGCGAGCGGGCCCGCAGCAGCTCGAAGAGGCTGATCAGGCGGCGCAGGTTGGTGTCGTCGAGCGCCGCCTCGACCTCGTCCATGATGTAGAAGGGCGACGGGCGCGCCCGGAAGATCGCCACCAGCATCGCCACCGCCGTCAGCGCCTTCTCACCGCCGGACAGCAAGGACAGCCGAGTGACCTTCTTGCCCGGCGGCCGCGCCTCGACCTCGATGCCGGTGGTGAGCATGTCGTCCGGATTCGTCAGCCGCAGCCGGCCCTCGCCGCCGGGGAACAGCACGGTGAAGACTTCCCGGAATTCGCGTTCGACGTCGACGAAGGCGTCGCTGAACACCTGCAGGATGCGGGCGTCGACGTCGGCGACGACGTCCAGCAGGTCCTTGCGCGCCGCCTTGACGTCCTCGAGCTGGGTGGACAGGAAGTTGTAGCGCTCCTCCAGCGCGGCGAACTCCTCCAGCGCCAGCGGGTTGACCCGGCCCAGCTCGGCGAGCTCCCGCTCGGCGCGTTTGGCCCGCCGCTCCTGGGTGGCGCGGTCGTACGGCATCGGGGCGGGCGCGACGACCTGCTCACCGCGTTCGCGGGCCTGCTCGAATTCGGCCATCTCGAGTTCGGTGGGCGGCAGGGCCACGTCGGGCCCGTACTCGGCGATCAGGTCGGCGGGGGCCATGCCGAACTGCTCCAGCACCATCTGCTCGAGCTGCTCGATGCGCATCGCCGCCTGCGCGTTGGCCACCTCGTCGCGGTGCAGCGAGTCGGTGAGGGTGGACACCCGTGCGCTCAACGCGTTGACCTCGTCGCGCACCGCCGCCATCGCCGTCGTGCGCTGCTGGCGTTCGGCCGCCAGGGTGTCGCGGATCTTCGACGCCGCCCGCACCACCCCGTCGAGCCGCTGGGCCAGCAGCCGTCCGGCGTCGGCAACCGCCGCGGCGACGGCGGCCGCGCGCAGCCGCGCCTCACGCGCCTGCTGGGCCCGCAGCCGCGCCTCCCGACCCGCGGCCGCGGCGCGGCGCAGGGAATCCGCGCGCCCGCGTACGGCGTTGGCCCGCTCCTCGGCGGTGCGCACCGCCAGCCGGGCCTCCACCTCGGCACTGCGGGCGCCTTCGGCGGCGGCGGCGATCCGCTGCCGGACCTCCGCGTGGTTGGGCTCTTCGGCATGCACGTGCTGGGTCTCTTGCGCGTTGCGCAGCCGGGTTTCCAGCTGCGTGACTTCCTCGACCGTCTGCGTGCGGCCCGCTTCGAGCTCCTCGCGCTGCCGCAGCAACCTGTTCCACTCGTCGTCGGCGGTGCGGGCTTCCTGCCCGAGCCGGCCGAGCTGCTCGTACATCGCCGAGATCGCGGTGTCGGATTCGTTGAGCGCGGCCAGCGCCTGCTCGGCGGAGTCCTGGCGGGCGGCCTGTTCGGTCAGCGCCCCGGAGAGCGCCGCGGTCAGCTGGGCGACCTGCGATTCCGCGGCGGCCAGCTCGTTGCCCGCCTTGTCGATTTCCGACGTCACCTCCAGCGTGGACAGCTTGCGGTCGGAGCCTCCGCTGACCCAGCCGGCGCCCACCAGGTCGCCGTCACGGGTGACCGCGCGCAACCGCGGGCGGCCCGCCACCAGTTCGAGCGCCTGGTCCAGGTCGTCGACCACCGCGACGCCGGAGAGCATCGCCGTGATGGCGCCGCGCAGGCGCGCGGGCACCTCGATCAGGTCCAGCGCCCACAGCGCGGAGCCGGGCAGCGCGTCACGCGACGCGGGGTCGTCGGCGGGCCAGTCGCCGAGCACCAGCGCCGCGCGCCCGCCGTCGGCCTGTTTGAGCGCGGCGACCGCGGACCGGGCCGCGCCGAGGCTCTCGGCGGCCAGCGCGTCGGCCGCCGAACCCAGCACCGCGGCCAGCGCCGCCTCGTAACCGGAGCGGACCTTGACCAGCTTGGCGACCGGGCCGAAAAGCCCTGCGCCAGCGTGGTTTTCGGTGAGCCAGGCCGCACCATCCTTGCGTTCCAGCCCGACCGAGAGCGCGTCGATGCGGGCCCGCAGCGACGCCACCCGGCGCTCGGCGTCGCGTTCGGCGGCCTGCAGTTCGGCGACGCGTTCGTCGGCTGACCGCAGCGCGGCCACGGTCCGTTCGTGGTGCTCGTCGAGCCCCACCTCGCCCTGGTCGAGCTCACCGACGCGGCCCTGCACGGTCTCGAATTCGGCTTTGGACTGCTGCGCCCGGGCGGCGGCCTGTTCGATGCGTTCGGACAGCCGCGCGACGCTGTCGTCGATCGATTCGACGCGTGCCCGCATGGTCTCCACCTGACCGGCCAGCCGCGCCAGGCCCTCGCGCCGGTCCGCCTCGGCCCGCACCGCGGCCAGGTGGGCCCGGTCGGCCTCGGCGGCCTCGCGCTCGCGCTCGCCGAGTTCGGCGCGGGCGGCTTCCAGGCGGGTGCGCGCCTCGGCCAGCTCGGCCAGCAATTGCTGCTCGGCAACCGCGACCCGCTCGGCCTCGGCCTCCAGCGCCTCGGGGTCGGTGTCGCTGGGCGGCGCCGGTTCCGTGTCGAGGTGCTGGGCGCGTTCGCTGGCGATGCGCACCGTGGCGGCCACCCGTTCGGCCAGCGCGGACAGCCCGAACCAGGTGTGCTGGACCGATTCGGCGCGGGCGGTGAGTTCGGCCACGGCCGCCTCGTGCGCGGTGAGCTCCTCCGACGCCACGGCCAGCCGGGTGGCGGCCTCGTCGTGCTCGCGGCGGATGGCGGCCTCGGCTTCGAAGATGGCGTCCCGTTCGACCTGCCGATTGACCAGGTCGTCGGCGGCCAGCCGCAGCCGGGCGACGGGCAGGTCGGCCTGGATGGTCTGGGCGCGGCGGGCCACCTCGGCCTGGCGGCCCAGCGGCTTGAGCTGGCGGCGCAGCTCGGTGGTCAGGTCGGTCAGCCGGGCGAGGTTCGCCGACATCGCGTCGAGTTTGCGGAGGGCCTTCTCCTTGCGCTTGCGGTGCTTGAGCACGCCGGCGGCCTCTTCGATGAAGGCGCGACGGTCCTCGGGGCGCGACTGCAGGATCTCGTCGAGCTTGCCCTGCCCGACGATGACGTGCATCTCGCGGCCGATCCCGGAGTCGCTCAGCAGCTCTTGCACGTCCATCAATCGGCAACTGGCGCCGTTGATCTCGTACTCGCTGGCGCCGTCGCGGAACATGCGGCGGGTGATCGAGACCTCGGAGTATTCGATGGGCAGCGCGTTGTCGGAGTTGTCGATGGTGACGGTGACCTCGGCGCGACCGAGCGGGGCCCGCGAGGAGGTGCCGGCGAAGATGACGTCTTCCATCTTGCCGCCACGCAGGGTCTTTGCTCCCTGCTCCCCCATGACCCACGCGAGGGCGTCGACGACGTTGGATTTTCCCGAGCCGTTGGGCCCGACGACGGCGGTGATGCCCGGCTCGAAACGCAGAGTCGTCGGCGATGCGAAGGACTTGAAGCCCTTCAGCGTCAGACTCTTGAGGTACACGGCGAGCCAGACTACCGCTCAAATCGCCCGTGCCAGCCTCACCGCGGGGTGTCGCCCGGGCCGAAATGTCCACGCCGAACACGCTGCGGCGCACTGGTCACAGTGGCCACATCAGTCACGGGGGGATGGGGTGTGGGGCCGCGTCAGCGCTCGACGAAGCCGTCGAACCGCTCCTGCGGCGCTGACCAGTCCGCGATCACGTTGTCGACGCGGCCCGGCCGCGGCGGCCAGAACTCGCCCCCCTTGAGCAGGGTCAGCAGCTTCTCGCCGGCCGCGCGCGGCCCCTGGGCGACCACCAGCACGCGGCCGTCGGCCTGGTTGGCCGCGTATCCGGTAAGCCCTAGCTCGAGCGCCCGGGATCGCGTCCACCAGCGAAAGCCGACGCCCTGGACCTCCCCGCGCACCCAGGCGGTAAGCCTGACGTCAGGATCCGACATCGGCGACCTTGAAATCGATCTGCGTGCCGCCTTTGAGCGTGCGCCCGACGGTGCAGACCAGGTCGATCGCCCGGCCGACGACCACCAGCAGCCGCTCTTTGTCCTCCGCGGACAGGGCGGACAGGTCGAGCTCGAGCGTCTCTTCCAGCAGCGGATAGACCTCGTTCTCGCGGTCGGCGTCCCCGGACACCCTCACCACGGCCTTGTAGTCGTCGCCGAGCCTGCGGGCGAGCGGCTGATCGCTGGACATCCCGCTGCACGCAGCGAGCGCGATCTTGAGCAGCTCGCCGGGGGTGAACACACCCTCGGCGTCCTCCGAGCCGACGAGCACCTGCGCACCGCGCGAGCTGTGTCCGGTGTACCGGCGCGACCCCGTGCGCTCCACCCATAGTTCGGTCATGCCCTACTTTTTACCGGGCGGCGCGTGCCCCACGCCGCGGGCATACTGCGTTTCATGGCCACCGTGGTCGCATTCCACGCCCACCCGGACGACGAGGTGATCCTCACCGGCGGCACGCTCGCACGTGCGGCGGCGGGCGGGCATCGCGTCGTCGTCGTCACCGCGACCGACGGACGGGTGCACAACGACGAAAGCGACTTCCGGCTGGGCGAATTGCATTCGAGCGCAGACATTTTGGGAGTCGATCGGGTCGAATGTCTCGGCTACGCCGACAGCGGCTACGGCCCGCTGTTCTACCCGGACCCGCCGGGGCGGGTCCGTTTCGGGCGGGCGAACGTCGAGGAGGCCGCGCAGCAACTCGCGGCGATACTCGGCGAGGAAGGCGCCGACCTGCTGCTCAGCTACCAGCCCAACGGCGGGTACGGCCACCGCGATCACGTCCAGGTGCACCACGTCGGCAAGCGGGGCGCCGAACTCGCGGGGACACCGCGGGTGCTGGAGGCGACCATGCCGCGCGAATTACTGGTCCGCGTCGGCCATCTCGCCCGCATGTTGCGGCTCCCGGCGCCGTACGAGCCGGACGTCGCCCGCACCGCGTACGCGCCCCGGGCGAGCATCACCCACCGCATCGACGTCTTCGGATTCGCCCGCCAGAAGCGTGACGCGTTCGCCGCCCACCGCTCGCAGATCGGCGAATCCAGCGTGGGCGCGCGCATGTACGCAGCCCTGCTCCGGCTACCGCCCCAGGCGTTCGGCCTGCTCTTTCCCCGCGAATGGTTCGTCGACCCCGCCTTACCCGCGGGGATTTCGCGGCGGGACATCTTCGATTGACTGCCCCGTAAGCCCGAATCGAGCGTGCGTCCTGGGTGGCGCCGCCCGGCGTGTCGCCGCCCCGAACGCACACCCGAAGCCCTGAGCGCACACTCGATGACCGATGCGCCCGCCGCGCCCTCAACGGACTATCAGCGACAGCAGCTTCTTACCCAATGAGATCGCGGACGAATCGCTTTCGCACGACACCACCACGTCATCACCGGACCGCCGCCGCAGTTCGCGCTCGAAGACGTCGCGCAACGTGGACGACGCGGCCGGACACCCGTCGCAGGCACCCATCATTCGCACGGTCACGGTGCGGCCGGCCACCGAGACAAGCTCGATCGACCCGCCGTGCGAGGCAGCGAGCGCGCCGACGGGGCCCGCGAGCAGTTCCGCGGCAATGCTTTCCAGGCTTTCTGGGCTTTCTGGGCTTTCCAGGCCGGGGGCGGACGATTCGTCGACCACCCAGTCCTGCGGGGCCACCAGCGCTTCGCAGAGCGCCTCGCGAACGTCGTCTCCCAACTCGCGCCAGCTGCCACCCGCGCCGGCCGTGATCAGGATGCCGCCGGAATCCACCAGAATCTCTGCGATCGTCCCGCTGTCCAGCAGGGCGCCCAGCCCGCCCGGGGCCTGCCGAACGGTGCCGCGCGCCGGCAACCGGTCGGGCGGCACCACCCAGCGCAGCTGCTGAGGGTCCGCGGTGGCCGTGGCGTGGATCGGGATCATGCGCCCACCGCTATCGCGATCGATCGCGCGGCAAAGGCCATCGTCCAGGCCAGGACGAACATGTAGGACCAGGCGAAGGCGGGCCACCGCCACGAGTTGGTCTCGCGGCGCATCACCGCGACGGTGGACATGCATTGCAGCGCGAAGATGAAGTACGCCATCAGCGCGATGATGGTCGACGAGGTGAACACCTTGTGGCCGTCGTCGTCTGTCATGGCGACCAGGGCCTCGTGCGGATCCTCGGGGTTCGTCGCCGCCGAGACCTGCCCCAGGGTCGACACGAAAACCTCACGCGCCGAGAAGGACCCGAGCAGCGCGACGTTGATGTGCCAATCGAACCCCAGCGGCTTGAATACCGGTCCGATCGCCTTCCCGACGTCGGCGGCGTAGCTGTGGTCCATCACGTAGGCGGTGGTCTCCGTCGGCGACATGTGTGCGGTTTCGGCTTGCCGCGCGGGCAGATTGAGCAGCACCCACAGCACCACGGACGTGCCCAGAATGATGGTTCCGGCCTTGCGCAAGAACACTTTGGCCGAATCCCACATCGTGATGAGCACGGTCCTGGGCGAGGGGAAGCGGTACGGCGGAAGCTCCATCGTGAAGGGCAGCAGGTCGCTGCGCAGAATTGTCGACTTGAACAGCGACGCGGCGATCAGGGCCGAGGTGCCGCCGCACAGATACAGCAAGAACATCGCGATGCCCTGCGCGCTCAGCCCCCACCACTGGGTCTGCGGTGAAACCAAAAGCCCCACCAGCAGGGTGAACACCGGGAGCCGCGCCGAGCACGTCATCAGCGGCGCCGTGATGATGGTCGCGATCCGGTCGCGCGACGACGGCAGCGTCCGGGTGGCCATGATCCCCGGGATCGCGCACGCGAAAGAGGAGAGCATCGCGACGAACGCACGACCCTCCAATCCCGTCGCGGCCATCACCCGATCCATCAAGAACGCGGCCCGCGCCATGTAACCGACGTTCTCCAGCAACGCGATCAACAAGAACAGCAACACAATCTGCGGGATGAACTGCAATACCGTTCCCACGCCGCCGATGAGTCCCTGGCCGAGCAGTCCGCGCACCACGTAGTTGCCGACGTGGTCGCTCACCAGTACGCCGAGCCAGCCCAGCCCCTGACTCACCCGGTCCTGCAGTGGCGCGGCGACGGTGAAGACGACTTGAAAGAAGCAGAACATCACCGCGAAGAAGATGATGGTGCCCCACAGGGGATGGAGCACGATCGCATCGATTCCCCGGGTGCGCCGATCCGGTTGTGGCGCAACGTATCCGGCCGCGGCGAGCACCGATTTACCCCAGGCGTCGATGGCATCGTCGTGAGATGGGGGCAGGATCGGGGGCCGTTGCCACCGGTCGAAGGACGCCAGCCGGGCGCGCAGGGTGTCGATCCCCGCGCCGCGGTGCGCGATCACGGGGACCACCGGAATCCCCAACGCCGTCGACAAGGCGTCGACGGCGACGGTGCCCCCGCGCGCGGTCAATTCGTCGGTCATGGTCAGTGCCAACAGGCACGGCACGTCAAGCCGCAGCACCTGTGCGACGAGGGTGATCGAGCGGTGCAGCGTGGTGGCGTCGGCCACCAACACGATCGCGTCGGGTCGATCGGCGTCGGCGATCTTGCCGGCCAGCAGGTCGGCCACGACTTGTTCGTCCGGGCTGATCGGCTGCAGGCTGTAGGTGCCGGGCAGATCCTCGACGGCGATCTCGACGTCGTCGACCTTGGTGACGCCCACCCTGCGCCCGACGGTGACGCCCGGGTAGTTGCCGGTCTTGGCGCGCAGGCCGGTGAGGTGGTTGAAGACGGAGGTCTTGCCCGCGTTGGGGCTGCCCACCAGCGCCACGCGCGCCACGCCCACGACCGCGAGCGCGGTGCCGCCCTCCTCGTGGCAGGACGTCATGAGCCGCTTCCCGGGTCGACTTCGATCAGGCAGGCTTCGCGCCGGCGCAAGCACAGCTCGGTGTCTTGAACCCGGTAGATGGTCGGGTCGCCCATGGGGGCGCGTCGAATCACCTCGACGTGGGATGCCGGCCGGAATCCCAGTTGCCGCAGCCGGCCCGCCACCACGGGCGGCGCCGCCGGCGCCACACCCACGATGGTTGCCCGCTGGCCCGGCGTGAGCTGGGCGAGCACCGTCGGAGAATCCGACACCCGAACTGAATCCCGCATTAGTAGCCCCGACGCCGAAGGTTCACCATGCACCCAGGATAACGATGCTAGGTGAGGATAACCTCACCTTTCTCCGAAACGTTCGCGACCTCCCGTGCGCCGCGTCGAGCGTGCTTCCCCGGCGACACCGCCCGGCGTGTCGCGACCGTCGACGCACGCGCAAAAGCCCCGATCGCACGGTCAAAGTCGCGGGCGCGGCTGACATTTCGGGCAGTAGAACGACGACCGGTTCATGAACTTCTCCCTGCGCATCACCGCCCCGCAGCGCCGGCAGTTCTCGCCTTCGCGGCCGTAGGCGTCCAGCGACCGGTCGAAGTAGCCCGATTCGCCGTTGACGTTGATGTACAGCGAGTCGAACGAGGTCCCGCCCTGCGCCAGCGCGTCGCGCATCACGTCGGCCGCGGCATCCAGGATGGCGCCCAGCCGGCCGCGGCCCAGCGTCGCGGCGATCCGGGCGCCATTGACCTTGGCCCGCCACAGCGCCTCGTCGGCGTAAATGTTGCCGATGCCCGAAACCACGGTCTGGTCGAGCAACTGCCGCTTGATCTCGGAATGCTTGCGCCGCAGGACGTTCACGACGGCTTCGCGGTCGAAGAGCGGGTCCAGCGGGTCGCGCGCGAGGTGCGCGACTGGCGCGGGCACCACGCTGCCGTCCACGCTCACCAGATCGGCGAGCATCCACCCGCCGAAGGTGCGCTGATCGGCGAAGCTCAGCACGGTCCCGTCGTCGAGCAGCGCGGAGATGCGCACGTGGTCGGCGCGCGGCACCTCCCCCAGCAGCATCTGGCCGCTCATGCCGAGGTGCACGACCAGTGCCGTGTCAGGGTCGTCCGCACCGTCGAGCAGCAGCCACAGATACTTGCCGCGCCGGTCGGTGCCGGTGATCCGGGCATCGAGCAGCCGGGCGGTGAGGTCGGCGGGCCCGGCCTCGTGCCGTCGCACGGCTCGCGGGTGGTGCACCCGCACGGCCTTGATCGTCTTGCCCACGACGCGGGCCTGCAGCCCACGGCGGACCACCTCGACTTCGGGTAGCTCGGGCATCTAGCGATGATCGCAAGCGCGGCGAAGCCGGGCGCGGCGGGTCATCGCCATCGACCCGAGCGATGATCGCAAGCGCGGCGAAGCCGGGCGCGGCGGGTCATCGCCATCGACCTATTCGCGCATCTAGACGGACGTTTTCCCCGCCGTGTCGAGCGCTTCCAGCGTTTTCCAGGTCGCCGCCGCGGCTTTCTGCTCGGCTTCCTTCTTGGAGCGGCCCACACCGGACCCGTATTCGGTGTCCATCACGACCACGACGGCGGTGAACTCCTTGTCGTGGTCGGGACCGGTGGAGGTGACGACGTAAGAGGGCGCGCCCATGCCCCGCGCCGCGGTCAGCTCCTGCAGGCTGGTCTTCCAGTCGAGCCCGGCCCCCAGCGTCGGCGCGGCGTCGAGGAGCGCGCCGAACAACCGCAGGATCACCTCGCGCGCGGTGTCGATCCCGTGCTGCAGATAAATGGCGCCCAGCAGCGATTCCATCCCGTCGGCCAGGATGCTCGACTTGTCGGCGCCGCCGGTGTTGGCCTCTCCGCGCCCGAGAAACAGGTGCACGCCCAGGCCGTCCGGGCACAGCTTGCGCGCGACGTCGGCCAGCGCCTGGGTGTTGACGACGCTGGCCCGCAGCTTGGCCAGGTCCCCCTCGGAGCGGTCGGGGTGGCGGTGGTAGAGCTCGTCGGTGATGGTCAGGCCCAGCACGGCGTCGCCGAGGAATTCCAGACGTTCGTTGGTCGGCAGCCCGCCGTTCTCGTAGGCGTAGCTGCGATGCGTCAACGCCAGCGAGAGCAGCTCCTCGGGCAGCCCGACGCCCAGCGCGTCGAGCAGGTCCTGCCGCGAGGTCACTGCTCACCCCGCGGCGGGTCGGGCTCGGGAAACATGCCGGCCAGTTTCGTCCACCGCGGGTCGATGCGGTCGTGGTGGTGTCCGGGCTCGGCGGCGAGGGCAACGCCGCATTCGGGGCACAGACCCGGGCAGTCGGGGGTGCACACGGGCGAGAACGGCAGCTCGAGCCCGACGGCGTCGACGATCGACTGCTCGAGGTCGAAAGCGTCGTCGACGATGTGTCCGACCTCGTCTTCCTCGGTGGTCGCCTCCGTCGTGCTGTCGGGGTAGGCGAACAGTTCGGTCAGCTGGACCTGCACGTGACCCTTGACCGGGGTCAGGCAACGCGAGCACTCGCCGACGCTGGGCGCGTCAACCGTGCCCGTCACCAGCACGCCCTCGGAGACCGACTGAACTTGCAGGTCCAGCTCCAACGGGGCGCCGGCCTCGATCGCGATCATGTCCAGCCCGATGCGCGACGGGCTGGGCACGGTCTTCCGCAGGGTGACCATCGCCCCGGGGCGACGCCCGAGCCGGGTGATGTCAACCGTCAACGGCGAGCTCAGACGGCGTTGCGAGGTGGTGCTGTGCTGCCGCGTCATAGCACAAATCCTACGGTGCGAGCCGCATAATTCCAGGGCGCGGCCGCCCGGCTGAGGCTTAGCGCACCGCGTAGTCGTGTGTGCCGGCCGCCGTCCGTAGCTGGTGACGACCGCGGCCGACCGAGCGCAGCGTGCCGTTGAGGAATTCCTCGAACTCGGCCAGCTTGTTGTCGACGTAAATGTCGCATTCGCCGCGCAGCCGGTCCGCCTCGGCGTGCGCCGAGTCGATCAGGCGGGTGGCCTCGGCGTTCGCCGCCTCCACCACGCTGTTCTGCGACACCAGGCGCTGCTGTTCCTTGATGCCCTCTTGCACGGCCTTCTCGTAGGAGATGTTGCCGTTCTCGAGCAGCCGGTCGGCCTCGGCCTGGGCGCGGCTGACACTGGCCTCGTAGTCCCGCTTCGCGGCCGTGGCGATACGCATCGCCTCCTCGCGCGCCTCGCCGACCATCCGCTCGCTGTGCTGGCGCGCCTCGCTGACCATGCGGTCGGCCTGCGCTTTTGCGTCGGACAGGAGCCGGTCCGCCTCCGCGCGGGCGTGGTTGAGCATGGAGTCCGATTCGGTGGTCGCCGAGGAAACCATCGATTCGGCGTGCGACTTGGCGTCCTGCAACATCGAGTCACGCGCGTCGAGCACGTCCTGGGCGTCGTCCAGCTCGCCGGGGATCGCATCCTTGATGTCGTCGATCAGTTCCAGTACGTCGCCCCGTGGCACCACGCAGCCGGCCGTCATCGGAACGCCGCGTGCTTCTTCAACGATGGCGCTCAGCTCGTCGAGCGCTTCAAAAACCCGGTACACGGCCATATCCTCCTGGCTTCTGCAAACGTGTTGTTACCAGTGTGCCTGGTGTTGCCTCTGTGACAGCGGTGGCGAGGCCGGTGTGTCGGACATTTCACTGGTTGCGCCTGTTGCGGCCATTCTAGGGATCAGGCCGGCTCTCCGCCCTGGCCAGAACGCTTTGCCCGGTTTGTCAGATACCCCTGTGGGGTATATGTTGGGAGCCCGAGCCAACCGAAAGGGGTCGAGCACTCGTGCTAGCAGCGGTCGGACACGCCTTGGCGGTGGCGGGATCGATGACGTGGGAAATCCTGTGGGCGCTGATCTTGGGATTTGCCCTGTCGGCGGTGGTGCAGGCAGTGGTGCGACGCTCGACCATCGTGGCCCTGCTCGGCGACGACCGGCCACGCACCCTGGCACTGGCCGCCGGACTCGGCGCGGCATCGTCGTCGTGTTCGTACGCCGCCGTGGCCTTGGCCCGGTCGCTCTTTCGCAAGGGCGCCAGCTTCGTCGCCGCCATGGCGTTCGAGATCGGTTCCACCAACCTGGTGGTGGAACTGGGCATCATCTTGGCCCTGCTGATGGGTTGGCAGTTCACCGCCGCGGAGTTCGTCGGCGGCCCGCTGATGATCGTGGTGCTCGCCGTCTTGTTCCGGCTGTTCGTGCGCTCGCGCCTCATCGACGCCGCCCGCGAGCAGGCCGACCGCGGGATCGCCGGCTCAATGGAAGGCCATGCCGCCATGGACATGTCCATCAAGAAACAGGGCTCGTTCGCTCGCCGGCTGTTTTCCGCGGAGGGTTTCACCTCCGTCTCCCACGTGTTCGCAATGGAGTGGTTGGCGATCCTGCGCGACCTCGTGCTGGGCTTGTTGATCGCGGGGGCCATCGCGGCGT
>NZ_LZKD01000154.1:0-35370 GCF_001668695.1 Mycobacterium sp. E2497 | reverse complement strand
GTCGCTGACCTACGACAAGCTGCCCTTGTTCAAATCGGGCAGGCAATATTCGGCATACTTCGCCGAGGCGGGCGGGCATCACGGGCGGTTCCGACCCGGGCGGCGGGGGCCCCGGTTCGGGCGGCGCGCCCGGCGGTGGCGCCGGCGGCAGACCCGGGTAGAGCGGGGTTCCGTCCGGGGCGTATTGCGGGGCGCCATACGGCGGCGCTCCCGGGTACGGGATCGGCCCGGGAGCGGGACCCCCGGGATAGCGGATGCTGGGTGGTTCGGGGATTCCGCGGGTGACGGGCAGGTAGTCGGCGTATCCCGGGAACGCGATCCCGGGATTGGGCCGGATATCCAGACCGGTTCCCCATCCCGTGTTCGTAATGAGTTGGCGGAGAGGCCAATTGGCTGCGACGTCCGGCAGTGATCCGCATCCCGGCTGACCGCCGGGACCCCCCTTGGCGCCGACGATCGGAAGGTTTTGCGGGTACCGGTATTGGTCCGCGCCGAACAGCGGTGTGCTGTCGATGATCAACGAGTATCCGTTGGCGCCGCCCATCGCGTCCCGGTACCCGGTGTCGAGGGCGGTTTTCGCGCCGACCAACATGCACGTCAGTGCGGGGTTGTATTTCATCAGCAGGCTGGTGGTCGGTTCGAGCAGATTCACCGCCCTGATGATGTTGTCCTTGTTGGGCCCAACAAGATTGATCCCGCTGCGGGAAAGCCCGATGGCGCCGGCGAGCAGCGCGTCGAGGGCGGCCGAGTCATGGTCGATCGTGCCGCTGGTGGTGCCGGCGGCGTCGAGCACCCGCAGAATATCCTGTGCCGCAAGGTCGTAGGTGTCGCTGATGCCCTTGACCGCGCGAATGTCCGCCCTGACCGTTTCGGCGCGCGGATTGATCGCGCGCAGCACCTCGTCGGCGTCGGTGATGCCCTGGCCGATGACTGCCCCTCGGCCGCGCAAGCCCTCGGCCAGCGCGGACAGGACGGCCTGCAGCTTGGCCGGGTCGATCTCGTCCAGCACCTTGACGAGGTTGGCGAACATGGTGTTGACCTCGGTGCCGACGTTGTCGACGGGGATCACCGCCCCGGCCGACAGGCGCTTCGGGCTGGGCCGGCTCGGATACACGAGGTCGACGTATTTGGCGCTGAAGAAGGTGGTCGCCCTGATGCGGGCGCGCACATTCGCGGGGATGTATCGGACCTGGTTCGGGTCGAGATCCAGCCTGAGGCTTACCTTGTCCTTGCCGGTGTGGATCTCGGCGACCCGGCCCACCTGCACCCCGCGCATCTTGACCTTGCCGCCGCGGTCCATCACCAGGCCGGCCCGGTCGGATACCACCGTCACCGGCACGTACGACTTGAACTCCCCCGAGAAGAAGGCAGACGTCAGCGCGATGGTGCCGAGCGTGGCGACGGCCAAGATCAGTGTCCACCACGCGGGATGCATCCCCTCTGAGCGCGATTCCGACATGGTCCTACCCGGAGAGGTTGAAGTGGCCGGACTGGCCGTGTACGGAAAGCGAGATCGCCAGCACGATCAGCGTCAGCACGATCAGGGAAGTGCGGACCGAGTGACCGACCGCCCGGCCCACGCCGGCGGGGCCGCCCCACGCGTTGTAGCCGTAGTAGGTGTGCACGAGCATGACGGCGATCGCCGCGGCGATCACGGTGACGAACGACCACAGCAGGTCGGTCGAATTGAGAAATGTGCGGAAGTAGTGGTCGTACACGCCGGTGGACTGGCCGTAGATGCCCGTCGTGCCGAACCGCGCCGCCTGAAACGCACACACCACCGCCACGCAGTACAGCGGGATGACCACGACCACACCCGCGACCACCCGGGTGGAGACGAGGTAGGCGATGGATCGCACCGCCATCACCTCGAGCGCGTCGATCTCGTCGGCGATCCGCATCGCGCCCAACTGCGCGGTCGCGCCCGCGCCGATGGTCGCGGCCAGGCCGACGCCGGCGACCGCGGGCGAAATGATGCGTACGTTGACGTAGGCGGAGATGAATCCCGTCATCGCCTCGACGCCGATGCCGGACAGCTGGTTGTAGCCCTGTACGGCGATGACCGCGCCGGTCGACAGGGTCAGGAAGCCTACGATCACCACGGTGCCGCCGATCACCGCCAACGCGCCGGTGCCCAGGCTCATCTGGGCGACCAGTCGGATGATCTCCTTCCCGTAACGAGCGAAGGCCGTACGCATTTCGGCGATCGCCATCGCGTAGAACTTCACCTGCGCGCCAACGCGATTCCAATCGGCGGCAACGCGGCCCGCCGCGTGCGGCAGCCAGTCGAATCGCTGGTGTAGCGCGCTGTCGCCGGTCATTGCGGACCCGTGTAGTAGACGGCCGTCGCCACAATGTTGATGACGAACAGCGCGACGAACGAGTAGACGACGGTTTCGTTGACGGCGTTGCCGACGCCCTGCGGGCCGCCGCCGACGGAAATGCCCTTGTAGCAAGCGATCAGAGCGGCCGCCATCCCGAACAGTGCGCCTTTGACCAGGCCGAGGATGAGGTCGGGCAGGTGGGTGAGCAGCGTCAGACCCGCGGCGAAGGCGCCCGGGGTGACGTGCTGCACGAAGACCGAGAAGACGAACGACCCGGCCATGCCCACCAGGGTGACCAGCGACACCAGGGACACCGCGACGACGGTGGCCGCCAGCACCCGCGGCGCGGCGAGCCGGCGAACCGGGTCGACGCCCATCACGCGTAGCGCGTCGAGTTCGTCGTGGATGGCACGCGCGCCGAGGTCGGCGCACATCGCCGTGGCCCCGGTGCCGGCGACCACGAGAACGGTCACCACCGGCCCGATCTGGGTGACCGAGGCGGTCGCGGCGCCCGTGCCCGAGAAGTCGGCCGCCCCGAATTCGACCAACAGGATGTTCATGGTGAACACGACGAGAACGGTGAACGGGATCGTCAGCAACAGCGTCGGAATGATGGACACCCGGGCCACGAACCAGGTTTGCAATAGAAACTCGCGCCACGGAAAGGGCAGCTTGAACATCGCCACGAATGTGTCGAGCGACATGGCGAAGAAATCGCCGACCGATCGCAGGGGTTTGGTGACGGACTCTGAGGAAATCACCGCAAACCCCTCCTGCGGCCCGGAAATATGGCCGTTGTCACGACGTCCGTATGCCTACCGTGGGGTCGCTTGTGCGGAAGCGTACGACAAGCGCCCAATCCGCGAAGGCGAATTTGCGATGTTTGCCGCCCGGGCGCCAAACGCACTCGGCGTGAATGCGATTCATATTCCGGTGTCGTCATAACGTCACGGCCCGGGCGGAACGTATCCGGCAGCCGATTGTCGTAACTGCCAGATCTGCGCCGGGCACAATTCACCGACGGCCTGGCTGATCAGATACGACGCCTGATATTCGTCGGAGTTGCCGAAGTCCCCTTTGACCTCCGCCATGATCTGCGCATAGCGCTCCCCCGCCCGCACCTTGTCGCAAGTGCCGTTCCCGTACGCCAGGGCGGCGTCGGCATTGGCAAAGTGGTAGCCCGGGCGCACGGTCACGTTGACGAGGTAGGCCACCGCATCCGCCCGCGCGGGGGGCGGCCCGGCGCACAGTAGGACGGCCGCCGCGGCCGGACCGGTCAGCCGACGAAGATTCATCCCGGCGCCCGA
Organism: Mycobacterium sp. E2497; assembly: GCF_001668695.1. Classification (NCBI taxonomy): domain Bacteria; kingdom Bacillati; phylum Actinomycetota; class Actinomycetes; order Mycobacteriales; family Mycobacteriaceae; genus Mycobacterium; species Mycobacterium sp. E2497. The sequence continues at coordinate 31,739 of NZ_LZKD01000154.1, read as the reverse complement.
GCGCCGGGTGCGCCGTACATCGCGACGACGACGCTGCGGTCCAGGCTGTTCTCCGACCACACCCCCATCTGCGTGAAGGCACAATTCCGCATGACCGCCAGGTAGGCCGGGTTGGAGAACCACTGGTTGATCACCTCGAGACCGCTGATCGCCAGCGCCGGGTTGATCGCCACGGTCTCGGCGACGCCGCCCCTGTAACCCGCGCCATTCGCCCGGTCCTGCGGCGTCGATCCGTCGGAACCGATGTCGCCGTCGAGCGCGCGGTTGGCGAGCACATCGTCGGTGTGCCACTGCGCGGCAAGCTGCAGCTGCGGATTGATCTGCACGTCGTTGGTGCAACCGGCATTGTGCTGGACCGTGTAGACATTGGCGACGACTCCGTCGTTGAGCCGCTTGTTGTCCGCATCCGCGACCGGTGTGCGGGCGAGTACCGCGCCGGCCAGTAGACCGGCCAGCATCGGCGTGCAGCAACAGATGGCGTCGCGCAGTTTCATGCCGCCCCGCAACCACCCTCGGGTTCGGAAACCCAATGGCGCGCTTTTTCTGCCTCCGCATTCGAAAAGGTTCGGTACCGCCCGGGCCACAAGAATCCGAAAAGTTCGCTCAGTTTCGCCACATGCCTCACCCATGCCGCGTCACTGACGACGGCGCACCGATCCCAGTCGAAGTAGTGGTCCACTCCGAACCTCGAATCCGCCCACACCGCACTTGGCCCGAGAAAGGTTAAATCCGACGCGATTTCGCAATAGATCCGGACCTTCTTGTGCCGGGTCAGTTTGTCTTCGAAGGCGGGTATCAGCACCTCGTCGTAATCGGATTTGGTCACGTGCCCATGAATCGCGAATGCGGCCACGTCGTCGGGAAAGCCGTGAAGCATCTCGATCACGGTGCCTCCTGAAACAAAACGCGATCTTCGTCGGTCCGGTCATCGTCTCCGCGCCGCGTGCGGGCGGCCTAGGGGCCAAAGTCATCGGAAGATGCGACCGGTGGCCGTTAACTCGAGGACCCGCCGGGCCGCGGCGCGCCGGGCCGAAAGCTTGTTTCAGGGCCCCGCCGCGGTCCTAAAATTGCGCGATGAGGGTCGGCATCGACTTTGGCACCACACACACCGTCGTCGCGGCCGTCGACCGGGGCAACTACCCCGTCGTCTCCTTTGATGGGGTGGACGCGTGGCCGTCCGTGGTGGCGGCCAACGCCGACGGGGAGCTCCGGTTCGGCGCGGAGGCCGCCGCCGTCCGGCACGACCCCGGCTGGTCGGTGTTGCGGTCGTTCAAACGTCTGCTCAACGAGGCCGGGCCCCAGACCGAGGTGAGCCTGGCCGGCCGCAGCCATCGACTGGCCGACCTGCTCACCGGCTTCCTGGCGCAGCTGAAGAGCGACCTGTTGCGTCACTCCAACGCCAGCCTCGCCCAAGGGGAAGCCATCGAGGCCGCGATCAGCGTGCCGGCCAACGCCTCGAGCGCGCAGCGGCTGCTGACGCTGGACGCGTTCGTCGCGGCGGGCTTCCACGTCGTCGCGCTGCTCAACGAGCCGTCCGCGGCGAGCCTCGAGTACGCGCACCGGTACCGCTCCACCATCACCGCCAAGCGGGAGTACGTCCTCATCTACGACCTGGGCGGGGGCACCTTCGACGCCTCGCTGCTCAAGATGACCGGGCACGCGAACGAGGTCGTCGTCAGTGAAGGCATTCAGCGCCTCGGCGGCGACGACTTCGACGAGGCGATCGTCGAACTCGTGCTGGCCCGCTCGCAGCTGTCCGGCGTGGACGCCGCCGCCCGCGATCTGCTGCGGGAGGAGTGCGCCGCGCGTAAGGAGGCCGTCGGGCCGCAGACGCGCCGCTTCCTGGTGGACCTCACCGGGGTCGACGGCACCGACCGGCCCCCGTTCTCCTGTCCGATCGACGACGTCTACGCGGTCTGCGCGCCGCTCGTCGACAAGACGATGCAACTGCTCGACCGCGTGCTGCGCAACCCGGCCGCCGGCGACCGCGACGTGACGTGGTCGGAGGTGGCCGGCATCTACGTCGTGGGCGGCGCCGGCAGCTTCCCGCTCGTTTCCCGGATGCTGCGCACCACCTTCGGTGACAAGCGGGTGAAGCGCTCGCCGCACCCGTTTGCGGCCACCGCCATCGGGCTGGCCGTCTTCCTCGACAAGGAATCCGATTTTGCGCTCTCCGAACGCTTCTCGCGCAACTTCGGGGTCTTCCGCGAGGCCGAGGCGGGTGCCGGCGTCGTCTTCGACCCGATCGTCTGCAAGGACGTCTCCCTGCCCGCCGACGGGCACACCCCGCTGGTGGTCAGGCGGACCTACCGCGCGGCGCACAACATCGGCCACTTCCGCTTCGTGGAGTGCAGCCGCCTGGTCAACGGCCGGCCCGACGGCGACGTCACGCCCTATGACCCGGTCCTCTTCCCCTTCGACCCGGCCCTGCGCGATCGCGACGACCTCGGGCGCCAGCCGGTCGGCCGGTGGCGGGACGGCCCCGACGTCGAGGAGCGCTACGTCATCGCCCCCAGCGGGGCGGTGGAAGTGACCCTGACGACGCAGCCGGCCGGATTCAAGCGCACCTTCCGCCTGGAGCGCCGCGCCTCCGCGAGCGCGTGACGCGGCCCATGGAGCTCTATGACGTGATGCGAACGACGTTCGCGGCGCGCGAATTCACCGACGACCCGGTGCCCGACGAGGTGCTGGGGCGCATCTTCGACAGCGCCCGGTTCGCGCCGAGCGGCGGCAACCGCCAGGGCGCCCACATCACGGTGGTGCGCGACCCCGACACCCGGCGCGCGCTCGCCGAGCTGGGTACGGCCGCGGCGCGCCGCTACTTCGCCCAGCTGCAGGCGGGCGAGAACCCTTGGAACCCAATTTATCCCAGCGGCGTGCCGCAGGACGTCATCGATCGAACGGAGATCCCCGACACCTTCGTCGCGCCCATCGCGAAAGCGCCCGTGGTCCTCGTGGTTTCCGTCGACCTGAGCGTCGTGGCCTCGATCGATCAGGATCTGGACCGCGTCGGCCTGGCCGGCGGCGCATCGGTGTACCCGCTGATCTGGAACATCCTGCTGGCGGCCCGCGGCGAGGGTTACGGCGGCACCATCACGACCATGGCCATCGCGGCCGAGGACCGGGTCCGGCGCCTGCTGGGCATCCCGGACCTGCACGCGGTCGCCGCGGTTGTGCCCCTTGGAAAACCGGTGCGCCAGCCGACCAAGCTTCGGCGCAGGCCGGTCGCCGAATTCGTCACCCGCGACCGCTTCGACGGCCCGGCGTTCGAAGGCTGACGACCGCCGCCCGGGCGGGTCCGCTCTTATTCAATGACATCGGCATAGATGTCCAGGAGGCGGAACCTCGTCGCATCGAGATACTCTCCGAGAACCGCGATCACACGTTTCTGCAGCTCGTACCCGAGTTCGTGGTCCTCTTCGCATTTGTCGCGCAGGCACTTGCCGTCGAAACCGATGGCGCGCGTCGTCTCAACGGCGCGCCCGTCGAACCGCCAGTTGTACGGCGGCACCAACCACGACCATCCAAGGATGTCTCCGCCTCCGAGCGTCTGCACCGTCAAGCTGCCACGTCCCAGAACGGGGGTTTCGAGCGCGATCCTGCCTTCGCGGATGAGGTAGAAGCTGTCAGCGGGGTGGCCCTCGCGGAAGATCAACTCACCCGCGGTGAAGCGCAGGTTTGCCGCACAACCGACCGCCAACTGCAAATAGCGCGGGTCCATCCCGCGGAAGAACGGGTGTCTGGCCAGAACGCCTTCTAGCGTCCGCACTGCCTGTTTCCTTTACCGGTGCCGATCAATTGCTTGAGACCGACGATAGTTGATGAGGAAGGCCTATGTTCGGCGATCGAAGAGAAGAATTGCCGCGGCGTAGCCCTGCACTGCGTCTCGGCGAGGAGGAGCCCGCATGTCCACTTGGCTGATCACCGGATGCTCGACCGGGCTCGGGCGCGCGCTCGCCGAAGCCGTCGCCGGGGCCGGTCACAACGTCGTCGTCACCGCACGTGACGTCGAGAAGGTCACCGACCTGGTGTCGGTCGCGCCCGAGCGGGTGCTCGCGGCCACCCTCGACGTCACCGACCCCGCACAGGTCGCCACGGCCGTGCGGCAGGCCCACAACCGGTTCGGCCACGTCGACGTACTGGTGAACAATGCGGGTTACGGTTACCGCGCCGCGGTCGAGGAGGGCGACGACGCCGACGTGCGCGCCCTGTTCGAGACGCACTTCTTCGGCACCGTCGCCATGATCAGGGCGGTCCTGCCCGGCATGCGGGCACGCCGCAGCGGCGCGATCGTGAACATCTCCTCGATCGGCGCAACGGTGACACCGGTGGGATCCGGCTACTACGCCGCGGCCAAGGCCGCCATCGAGGGCATGAGCGGCGCGCTGCGCGGTGAGCTTGCCCCGCTGGGCATCTCGGTAACCATCGTCGAGCCCGGTGCGTTCCGCACCGATTTCGCCGGGCGCTCGCTCGTCCAGTCGGCCACGGTCATCGACGACTACGCGGCCACCGCCGGGAAACGGCGCAAGGAAAACGACACCATGCACGGCAACCAGGCCGGCGACCCGGCCAAGGCGGCCACCGCCATCATTGCGGCGGTCGAGTCGCCCGAGCCCCCGGGGTTCCTACTGCTCGGCCCGGACGCCCTGGCCATCTACCGCCACGTTGCGGACGCGCGCGCCACCGAGATCGCGAAGTGGGAAGAGCTGACGAGCGGCACTAACTTCGGGCCGTAACCGCCTGCCGCAGCTTGTGTTTGGCGAGCTTGCCGGTCGGGGTCCGGGGCAGGTCGTCGACGAACTCGACCGAACGCGGCGCCTTATAGTGGGCGATCCGATCGCGGACGTGGTCGATGAGAGCTCTTGCCAGGCAATCAGTTCCAATCACACCCGGCGCCAACTGCACGAGAGCTCTGACTTCTTCGCCCATCTCCGGGTGAGGCACCCCGATGACCGCGACGTCGAGCACCGCAGGGTGCGGTGCCAGGGCGTTCTCCACCTCCTGCGGGTAGATGTTGACCCCGCCGGAGATGATCATGAACGACTTTCGGTCGGTCAGGTACAGGAAGTCCTCGGGGTCGAGGTAGCCGAGGTCGCCGACGGTAGTCCAGAACGGATGTTCCGGGTGGCGGGCCGCGGCGGTCTTGTCGGGATCGTTGTCGTACTCGAACGGCAGATGATCGCGCTCGAAGTAGACGGTGCCGACAGCGCCGACGGGTAGCTCGTTTCCGTCGTCGTCGCAGATGTGCAGCCTGCCGAGCACGCTTTGTCCCACCGACCCCGGGTGGGTGAGCCATTGCTCGGAGTCGATGAACGTCAGGCCGTGGGCTTCGGTGGAGCCGTAATACTCGTAGAGCATCGGGCCGAGCCACTCGATCATTGCCCGTTTGACATCGGCGGGGCAGGGCGCGGCGGAATGCATGAGCATCCGCAGGCTCGACAGGTCGTAACGGCAGCGGATGGTCTCGTCGAGTCTGAGCAGCCGCACGAACATGGTGGGAACCAGTTGGGTGACGGTGACCCGGTACCGCTCGATGTACCGCAGGGTGGCTTCTGCGTCGAACTTCTTAACCAGCACCACCGTTCCGCCGAGCGCCTGTACCATGCCGCACCATCGCAGGGGTGCGGCATGGTAGACCGGCGCCGGGGACAGATAGATGTCGGTGGCTTCGATTCCGTAGAAATCGCTCGCCATGGCCAGGATCGGATCGCCCGGTTCGTCGATACGGCGGGCCGGCAGCGGGGGCTTGACCCCCTTGGGGAAACCCGTTGTGCCGGAGGAGTAGAGCATGACCGCCCCGGCTGGTTCCTCGCTCATGCGCGGGCCGGCCGCCGCGATAGTGCTTTCGTAGCAGGCGAAACCGGGGACGACGCCGCCGAATGCCAGCCGCAGGCCGGGGCCCCCGGCCTGCGCGGCGACTTCGGCCGCAAGGCCGGCCAGCGCGCCCGAGGCGATCAGCGCGCGTGCACCCGAGTCACGCACGATGTAGGCGGCCTCCTGCGCCGTGAGGTGGTGATTGACGGCGGTGATGTACAGGCCCGATCGTTGCGTCGCCCAATACACCTCCAGGACCTCGGCCGCGTTGTCGGACAGCAGTGCGACGACGTCGCCACGGCGAAGTCCGGCGTCGTACAGCACCCGGGCGAGCGCCGCGGAATTCTCGTCGAGTCGCCGGTAGGTCAAGACATCCCCGGTCTCGGCCAGGACGACGGCGGGCCGATCGGGATCGTTGGTGGCGTGGACGGCCGGGTACATCGATCAGGCCTCCGCGGGGGCGGACACGACGACGGCGTAGACCCGTTTGGCACGGTCGTTGGTCATGTCGACGTGCACGAACTTCTGCTCGGTGTACTCGTCGAGGGCGCCGGGTCCCAGTTCCCGCCCCAGACCGCTCTGCTTCACACCGCCGAAGGGGAACATCGCGTTGACCATGTGCCAGTCGTTGATCCACACCGTGCCGGACTCCAATTCGCGCGCAATCGCCAACGCGCGTTCGTTGTCCGTGCTCCACACCCCCGCGGACAGTCCGTACTCGCTGTCGTTGGCGATCGCGACCGCGTCGGCGTCGTCCGCGCACTTGATCACCACGAGCACCGGCCCGAAGATCTCCTCCCGCGCCACCCGCATGTCGTTGGTGGCCCCGGTCAGGATCGTCGGCGCGACCCAATGGCCATCGGCGAAGCGCGGTTCGGCGGGAACCGTGCCCTGGTAGGCGATCTTGCATCCCTCCTCCTGGCCGAGCGCGATGTATTTCTCCACCCGCGCCTTCTGTCTGGCCGATATCAGCGGGCCGACGTCGGTCGCCGGGTCCATCGGGTTGCCCACGACCAGGGTCGACGCGCGGGCTACCAGCCGTCGCACGAACTCGTCGTGAATCGACTCGTGCAGCAACAACCTGGTCCCGGACTCGCAGGCCTGACCACACATCAGCAGGAATCCGAACAGCGTGCCGTCCACCGCCAGGTCCAGATCGGCGTCGGCGCAGACGATGTTCGCGCCCTTGCCGCCCAACTCGAGGGTGACCCGCTTGACGTTGTCGGCGGCGGCGCGCATCACGGTCCTGCCGACTTCGGTGGAGCCGGTGAAGGCCACCTTGCGAACATCGGGGTGTTCGGCGAGCCGGGCGCCCACCACCGGGCCGGACCCGGTGACGACGTTCAGCACCCCAGCCGGCAACCCGACTTCGTCTGCCGCCCTGGCCAATTCGAGCAGCGTCAGCGGCGTCTGGTCGTCGGGCTTGAGCACTATCGTGTTGCCCGCCGCCAGCGCCGGACCCAGCTTCCACACCGCCAGCAGCAACGGGAAGTTCCACGGCACGATGCCGGCGCAGACGCCCACCGGTTCGCGACGCAGCACCCCGGCGGCCAGCGTCGGCGCCTCGATCAGGGGGCCGGTTTCCTCGAACGCGTACGAGCGCGCCAACGAGGCGAAGTATTTCAGGTGGGCGATCGAGTAGCCCAGCAGGAACGCACCCGCGGACCGTGCGGTCGCACCGTTTTCGCGTACCTGCAGGACGGTCAGTTCGTCGAGCCGCGCGGCGAGGTTGTCGGCGATCGCATCGAGGATGCGGGCGCGTTCGGCGGGCGGCGTCAGCCGCCAGACGCCGGAGGCATGTGCCGCCTTCGCCGCGGCGAGCGCCTCGTCGGCCACGGTGCCGTCGCCCCGGGCAACGGTCGCGACCACTTCATCCGTCGCGGGATCGCGCACCTCTACCCTGCTCGCGGTGTCACGCCAACGCCCGTCGATGTACATCGCATAGTGCGGAATGCCAGTCATGTCGTCCTCGCTCGTGTCATCGGATCCGTCGGCGCCATCGCGCGAAACTCCGCCATCGATCGGCGGCGTGGTGCGCGGCGCTGACCCCGGCCGGAATGCCGAGCGGGGCAGCGAAAATGACGACGAGGGTGATCAGGCTGATCATCGGTGGCCCGGTTCAGAACCGGATCAGCCCGCGCAGGTTCACGCCGGCGTGCATGTCGGCGTAGCCCGTGTTGATCTCCTCCAGGGTGTACTCACGCGTGACGAGCTCGTCGAGCTTCAACCGACCGGCGCGGTACAGCTCCAGCATCCGCGGTATGTCGTGGCGCGGATTGGACGATCCGAAAAGCGATCCGCGGACCTGCTTTTCGTACAGGGTCAAGTCGAACAGCGACATGTCGACGCAGGTGTCGGCCGGATGCGGGATCGCGGTCATCACCACCCTGCCGCGCTTGCCGACCAGGCTCAGCGCCTGCGCGACATAGACCCCCTCGGCCGAATCGGTGCTGACCACGCAGACGTCGGCCATCTGACCGCGCGTCAGGTCGGTGATCAGGGCTTGCGCCTCCGCCACCGTCGCCGCCGTGTGGGTGGCGCCGAACTCGAGCGAACGGCACCGCTTGTACTCCACGGGATCGAGGGCGACGATGATGCGTGCTCCGGCGATCCGAGCGCCCTGGACCGCGTTCATCCCGATCCCGCCGACCCCCATGACCACCACGGCGTCGCCGTCACGCGCCTCGCCGGTGCGGACCATGCTGCCGTAGCCGGTCGTGACCCCGCAGCCGACCAGCGCGGCGGTGTCCAGCGCGGTGGACGGGTCGACCTTGATCACCGAGGCCAGCGGCACCACCGTGTATTCGGAGAACGTTCCCAGCACGCACATCTGGCCCAGCCCTTGGCCTTTCGCGTGGAACCTGAAGGTGCCGTCGAGCTGCGGTCCGGCGATGATGGCGGCGCCGAGCACGCACAGGTTGCTCATGCCGCGTGAACACGGTTCGCAGCGACCGCAGGCCGGGATGAAGCTCAACGCCACCGAATCGCCCGGGGCCACTTCTGTGACGCCGGGGCCGACGTCGACGACCACCCCCGCGCCCTCGTGGCCGCCGACCACCGGTAGCTGCATCGGCATGTCGCCGGTGATCAGGTGGTCGTCGGAGTGGCACAGGCCGGCGGCCGCCATCTTGACCAGGACCTCGTTCTCCCTGGGCCCGTCGAGGTCGACCTCTTCGACCTCCCACTTCTGGTGCAGCCCCCACAGCACCGCCGCCTTCGTCTTCATCGTTCCGGCGTCCAGGTGGCCGGCAGGCTGTTGACGCCGTTGATGAAGTTGGCCAGCGCGTAGTGCGGCTCCGGTGCCGAGATGTCCGGAATGCGCGTGTAGACCTCGGTCAGCAAGGCCTTGAGCATGGTGCGCGCGAGCGCCGCACCCAGGCAGAAGTGCGGACCCCCGCCACCGAAGGCGATGTGCGGGTTCGGGTTTCGCAGGATGTCGAACGAATGCGGATTGTCGAAGACGTCCTCGTCACGATTGCCGGAGTAGTACCACAGCACCACCTTGTCGCCGGCCTTGATCTCGGAGCCGCGGACGGTGACGTCCTGGGTGGCGGTGCGGCGCATGTGCAGCAACGGCGATCCCCAGCGCAGCACCTCCTCCACGGCAGTGCCGACCCTGCCCTCGACGTCCTCGACGAGCAGTGCGCGCTGCTCGGGGAACTTCGAGAGGGCGGCGATGGCGTGGGCGGAGGCGTGCCGCGTGGTGTCGTTGGACGCGACGCCCATCAGCACGAAGAACGCCTTCAGCTCGTCATCGGTCATCTTCTTGCCGTCGAACTCGGCCTGCACCATCCAGGTCATCAGGTCGTCACCGGGATTGGCCCGCCGCTCGGGGATCAACACCGTTGCCACCTCGTGCAGATCCATCACGGCGCCCATGAACAGTTCGAGTTCGCTCTGCTCGCCGCGGATGTTCGGGTCGGTCCAACCCACCAGGCGCTGGGCGGCCGTGACGGCCTTGTCCCGCAGGTCGCCCTCGGGCAGCCCGAAGAAGCTGCCGAAGATCCGGCCGGGCAGCTTGACCGACACGAGTTGCACGAAGTCGCCCTGGCCCAGGTGGGCCATCTCGGTGACCAGATCGTGGGCGTGGCCGCGGATCCACCCCTCGAGCCGGCGCACGTTCTTCGGCTTGAAGGCTTCCGTGGTGATCCCGCGCAGCTGGGTGTGCCGCGGGGCGTCCATCGCAATGAAGGACTGCGCGATCTCCACCGCCTCGGGGGCGAAGTCCTCCATCGTGATGCCCTCGGCCGACGAGAAGATCTCCGGGTGGCGGCTGGCCATCCGGATGTCTTCTTGCTTGGTCAGCGACCAGAACCCCCTGGTGTTGAGTTCGGGGGGCAACAGATCCGACTCGGCGGGACGGCTCCACGGCACCGGGTTCTCCGCGCGCAGGACGGCGAAGGCAGCGTCGCGCTCCTCCGGCGGTCTCGCCCAGAACTCGCGGGCACTCAGGTCGATGTCCTTGTGGGTGGGCGCGGTCGTTGGAGCGGTCATCGTGGGGCCTTTCTGGCGGTGTGCTGTGGTGCACGTCACCGCCGCATCGCACCCATGCTGGCCAGCGCGACGGCGCCGCGGCACAGACGCGAGTGCCAATCACTGGCCTGCGCGGGCCAGCGCGTGGAACCGCTGGATCAGGCGATCGGTGCGCGGAAGGTAGCGATCAGGCCGCCGCCGTCGCGCGCGGCGAAGTCGACCCGGCCGCCCATCGCCTCGGCGATCTGCTGCACGATCCACAGGCCGAGGCCCGCGGTGCCGCGCTGGCCGCCGACGCTGACGTATTTGGCGGTCAGCTCACCGAGGTTTTCGGCCGGGATACCCGGACCCCGGTCGGCCACCGTGCAGACCAGCTCGTCGCCTTCGCGCGAGCAGGTGACGTCGACGGGTTCACGACGGCCGTGCCGTGAGGCGTTCTCCAGGAGGTTGGTCAGCAGCCGGCGCAGCCCCTGGGCGTTGACGGCCACGGCCCCGACGTCGCCGGTGACGTTCAGCCGCAGCCGCGGTGGCGCCAACCCGACCGCATCGGCGGCGGCGGCCACGAGGTCGGCCACGTCGACGCGGCGAATCCTGCCCGCGGAGAACGTCGGGCGGCGACTGAGTGCGACGTCGGACAACGCATCGAGCATGTCGGCCAGGTGATGCACGTGGCGGGCCACCAGCCGCAGACTGGTCTCCCGATCGGCCTGCGACATCGGCTGCGCCGAAGTCGTGGAAGTCAAAGCCTCGGTCAGCGCCTCCAAAGACGTGACGGGAGTGCGGAATTCGTGCACCAGCACCTGAAGTCCATCCTGCTGCGACTGGTAGGACCGCAGCAGGCGCGCCCGCAGGTCGCGTTCCTCCTCGGCGGCGGCGTGTTCGGCCTCTGCTTCGACCAGTGCGCGCACACGGGAACGGTGTTCGCGTTCGGCGAGCGCCGAGAGCCCCGCGGTGATGATCGCGACGAACAGCAGGTACACCGCCGACCAGCCGGCCTGTAGTGCCGGAGCCGGCGTAACGGGGCGTTGCGGCGACGAGATCAGCGCCACGGGGATATAGGCGGCGCCCAACAGGAGCGCGACCAGCAGGGTTTCGCTGAAGGAGAGGCGCGCCGCCGAGGCGATCACCGCCAGCGCGAGCACCGCGACCACGGGGCTGTAGACGCCCCCGCTCAGGGCGATCAGCGCCAGCGTGAACGCCGAGTCGAAGGCGGTGACCAGCCACGCGTACCGGGTGCGCCGCACCTCCAGCTGCGGGTGGGCCATCACGATGGCGGCGTAAACCATCGCGCCGCCCAGCACCGCGACCGTGGCCGCTGTGTGCTGACGGACCCATTGGGGTCCGATCGCCAGCAACACACCGATGGAGATGACGACGGCGACCCGTACCGCGACGACGGTGCGGGCCAGCCCGTAGTCCCCGCCGTCGAAGTCCATCGTGGTTCCGGGCTGATCGAGCGGTCTCACCCAGCTGACCATAGAGTTGGGGTTAGCATCGCGGCAATGACTCGCTCGCCGTATGTCGTGGTGATCGTCGACGACCATGAGCTTTTCGCGCAGGGCCTCGCCCTGTTGCTGACCCGCGAGTGGGGCGAACTGTTCACCGTTGGCGGCCAGACGACGTACGTGGAAGAGGCCGCCGACCTGGTGGCCCGCTGCGACGCCGACGTCGCGATCATCGACCTGTCGATGCCGCCGCTGGGCGGGGTCGCCGCCATCCGGCACATCAAGGCGCGCCGCCCGACGACCCGGATACTGGCGCTGTCGGGGACCGAGGACCTGGCGCTGGCCGAAGAGGCGTTGCGGGCCGGCGCGGACGGCTTTCTGCCCAAGACCGCGAGGCCCGAGGCGCTGGCGGGACCCTTGTGGACGATCGCGGAGGGCTTGCGGGTTGTGGACGGCGCGCTGCTCGACGCGCTGCTGAGCAACACCCGCAAGCCGCCGTCCGAACTGCTGGACAGCCTGTCGGCCCAGGACCTTCAACTATGGACGCTGCTCGCGACCGGCGCGGAAACCGGCGACATCGCCCAGCGGATGCTGGTGTCGGAGCGCACCGCCAAACGTATGGTGGCCACGCTGCTGCACAAGCTTCGGGTGAGCAACCGCATAGCGGCCGCCGCGCTGGCCGGACGTTACCGGCTGCTCGATGACGTTGCCGAAACCAACCGCCTCAGTTGAGGATTCGGATCGCTTGCGCGGGGCACATCGCCGCCGCCCGGATCACACGTTCCCGGTCGGCTTCGGGCGGGTCCGGCTCGAGGACCACCACTTGTTCGGCACCGTCGGGAATGTCGAAAACGTCGGGAGCGGCCAGCAGGCACTGCCCATGACCCTCACACAGGTCGAGGTCGACGGTGATGTGCATGAGCGCCAGTATCGGTGAGGCCTGGGCACCGCGGACGGTCCGAACGCGCCAGATGTGGCCCCTTCGGGCCAGCTCGTCGTGGGCCTTTCAGCCCTAGGCGCTGGACTGGCTTCTGCTCATTCTGGAGTCCCTAGTGTCCCCTCCTCATCGAAAACCCGATCATGACCACTACGCGAACTCAGCCCACCCCCTCCATCGAAGTTGTCGAGCAGCGCAGACACGAAGTCGATGCGATCGTCGACAGGGCGGCCACGGCGGCCGCAGCCTTCCGCAACCTTGACCAGGAGAAGGTCGATGCGATCGTCGAGGCGATGGTGCGCGCCGGGGTTCGCGCAGCCGGGGAACTGGCTGGTGTCGCGATCGAGGAGACGGGTTTCGGCGTCTTCGAGGACAAGGTCGTCAAGAACTACGTGGCCACCGAGTTCCTGCACGATTACCTGCGCGACAAGAAATCCGTAGGAGTCATCGACGAGGACGTCGAACACAACATCGCCTACGTGGCCGAACCGATCGGGGTCGTACTGGCCATCACCCCGGTGACCAACCCGACCTCGACCGTGCTGTTCAAGGCGATCGTCGCCGCCAAGACCCGCAACGCCATTCTTTTCCGGCCGTCACCGTATGCGGTGCGCTGCTGCGAACGCACCCTGGAAATCCTCCGACCGGCGGCCGAGGCCGCCGGCATGCCGCCCGGGGCGCTGCAGGTCATTCCCGACGCCGCGCACGAGGTGACGCACTATCTGTTCAAGCATCCAGGTGTCGATTTCATCTGGGTGACGGGCGGACCGAAGATCGTCGCGCTGGCGAATTCGGCCGGGAAGCCGGGCCTGTCCGTCGGTCCGGGCAATGCGCCGATCTACGTGCACAAGACGGCGGACATCAAAGGCGCGGTCGTCGACATCCTGATCTCGAAAACCTTTGACTCGTCGGTCATTTGCCCGGCCGAGCAAACCTGCATCATCGACGACGAGATATACGACGAGGTGATGGCCGAGTTCGAGCGGATGGGCGCCCAACTGCTCACCCCCGACGAGGCCGCGGCGGTGGCGGAGTTCGCGTTTGGCTGCGGCGACAAGATCTCGCTCGAGGCGGTCGGGCAGAAGGCCTCGGAGCTGGCCGCCCGGGCCGGCTTCAGCGTGTCACCGACCGTGAAGGTGCTGCTGGCGCAGCTCCCCGCGGACCTGGACGAACTCGCCGCCCATCCGCTGTTGGCCGAGAAGCTGATGCCGGTGCTCGGGGTGGTGCGAGCACGCGGCGTACAGCACGCCATCGACGTGGCCGTCCTGGTCACCGAGCACGGGGGGCTGGGTCACACCTCGGCGGTCTACGCCAACGACGAGGACGTCATCGAGGCATACGGCCTGGCGGTTCGCACCGGGCGCATCCTGGTCAACGCGCCCACCGCGGTCGGGGCGCTCGGCGGGGTCTACAACAACCTGACACCCACGTTCTCGCTGGGGTGCGGCACCTGGGGCGGGTCGAGCACGACGGAGAACGTCAACTACCGCCAACTGATGAACATCAAAACCGTGTCGCGGCGCCGCACCCCGCCGCAATGGTTCCGCGTCCCGTCCAATACCTACTTCAACGAAGGCGCACTGGACAACTTGCGGGAGCTCGACTGCGAAACCGTCGTGGTGATCACCGACGCCCTCACCGAAGAGCGCGGCGTGGTCGACCAGCTGCGCGGCAAGCTGCGCGCCGTGCACGTGCAGGTGTTCGGCGAGGTGACGCCGGAGCCCGACGAGGCAACCATCCGCCGTGGTGTCGCGCTGCTGCAGCGGGTCCGACCCGATCTGCTGGTCGCCGTCGGCGGCGGCTCGGTGCTGGACGCCGGCAAGGCGATCCGCCTGTTCTACGAACACCCGGAGAAGAGCCTCGACGAGTTGACGATGCCGTTCCTCGACCCCCGCAAGCGTGTGGCCGACTATCCGGCCGACCGTCACCGCGTCCAATTGGTCGCCGTCCCAACGACATCGGGTACCGGGTCGGAAGTCTCGCCGGCGGCGGTGCTGACGGTGCGCGGCAAGAAGGAAACGCTCGTCGACTACAGCCTGGTGCCCGATCTCGCGATCGTCGACCCGGTCCTGACCTCGTCGATGCCGCAGAAGCTGACCGCCGACACGGGCATCGACGCGCTGACACATGCCCTGGAGGCCTGCGTCTCGATCTTCGCCTCGCCCTATACGGACGCGTTGTGCGCCCAGGCGGCGCGGCTGATCTTCGACGCGCTGCCGAGGGCATACGAGGATCCCGACGACCTGTCCGCGCGAACCGACATGTCCAATGCGGCGACCCTTGCGGGGCTTGCCTTCTCGAATGCGTTCGTCGGGACCAATCACGCGCTCGCGCATGCCGTCGGCGCGAGATTCGGGATCTCGCACGGCCGAGCGAACGGCATCTTCCTACCGCATGTGCTGCGCTACAACGCAAGTCTGCCGAGCAAATTCATGCCCGCACCGGGATATGCCGCCTACGTGGCGCCGGACAAGTACGCGCAGCTCGGCCGGCTGATTTTCGGCGGGCACCAGCCCGAGGAATGCCGTGGCCGGTTGTTTCACGGGGTCGACGACCTACTGAATCGGCTCGGCATGCCGCGATCGCTGCGCGAGCACGGCATCGGCGAGGAGCAATTCCTGACGGCGCTGCCCGCGTTGGCGATGACGGCGTTCGAGGATCTCAGCAACCGCACGAATCCGCGGATGCCGTTGGTCAGCGAGATCACCGCGTTGCTTCGGGCGGGTTTCTACGGCAATGCCGAAGCGGAGGCTCAGCCGCGGACCTGAGGCAGCACGTCGCACTCCCACGCCGCGACCGTGTCACTTGCTGCGGTTGCGCGCGGCCGCGGAAGCGAAGTTCGCCGACAAGCTGGCCGGCATCCCCCGCGGCGTGGCGATCGCTAGCGCGGCGGAGCCGGGCGAAGCGGGTCGCCACCATCGGCCTCAGACGGATTTGGTGACGCCGACGTACGACACCACGACGTCGGACAGGTCGGTCATCCGGGTCAGCACCGCGTAGGAGCGGATGAACGACTGGCCCACGCATCCGTCGATCTTGATGTGGAAGTTGCTGATCATCACCCAGGGATTGGCACCCTTGAAGTTCTTCTTGATCACCGGCACCGTCAGGACGAGGCCCGGTTTCATTCCGATGCTCATCACGCCGTTCATCGGAGTCGAAACAAACGGCAGCAGGGGCGGCAATGTACCGGTGGTGTCGAAGGTGGGGCTGACGCCCGGGATGATGCCGGCACCGCCCTCCATGATCACACCGTTGGAGGTGCTCATATCGATCCCGCAGCCGATCTGATAGCCCACTTCCAGGATTCCGTGGGGCTCTTCCGGTCCTTTCAGGGAGCCGACGTAGATGCCGCTTGCCATGTATTCGCGCGACGCGATGGAGGTGGTCAGCGGCGCGACCGGGACTTGCGCCTCGTCCTTCGCGCCCAGCCCCAGGGTCCAGCCGTCCGGAGTGTTGAGGATGACGGGGGGATTCGAGGGCACCGCCCCCGCGGCCGGTGCCGAAGCCGCCGCGGCAGGCTCGATCTCGGGACCGTCATCGGGGTCAGCGGTCGCCGGCGGCGCCGCGGCCACAGACATGACGAGGCAAACGGCGAGCACCACGGCGCGACGAACGACCACGGCTATCGGCCTCACGCACGCTAACGTACGCACTTGCCGATTCGAGTCGCGAAATTTGCTGGGCGGCCGATCGAAGTTGTTGTGTGTTCGTAACTCTTATGCGATATGGACACCGAAGGTAGAATTGGCGCAGTTAGCTGGCATTTCAGGCAGACAACGGAAAGGCCGCGACGATGAAGCGTAGGTATGCTGCTCTACTCATCGTGGGATTGACGGCCCTTGCGGCTTTGACGGGCGGCACCGGATTTTCGGTCGGAAGGGCCCTCGCGTCTCCCGACCCGGGCCAGGTCGACGACATCCCGACGATCGACGAATGGCAGATCCAGTACCCGACCACAATGACGAACCCATACGAAGATTCGGTCGGTTCGTCGGGTGACTGGGGTGGCGTCGGAATGTGGTGCCAAAATCTTCACGCCAACTGCAGCTGACCGGGCGCCCCTTAATCCAGTAGTGACAGCGCTTTGCCAAGCCCCGGAAGTATTGCCGTCATGTCTTCCAATTCCGTCCGTGGTGTGCGCTTTCGCCGGTTGTGCTTGACGATCAACGACCATGTCGCCGCCCGCGCAGCGCGTCGATCGAGTAAGCCCCGCCGCCTGTGAAGACCAGCAGCAAGAACGCGAAGCAGAAGAGGATCGCCAGCGCGCCGCCGTTGCCCGCCGGTGGGTCGGCGACGGGCCACAGCGCCTGGGGCTGGTGGATCCAGAAGTACGCGACCGCCATCTGCCCCGAGGCCACGAACGAGACGGCCCGGGTGAACACACCCGTCGCGATGAGCAGACCCGCGACGACTTCGATCAGCCCGGCGTACCACCCGGGCCACGAGCCGAACTCGACGCGAACCGGCGAACGGACGGGCCAATCGAACAGGCTCCTCGACCCGTATGCGGCGAACAGCAAGCCATAGACGAGCCGAAACACACTGAGCGCCGCCGGGGTGTAGCGATCCAGTCGCCGGTCCAAATCCTTTGTCACGATTGCGAGGTTACGGTCCCGGCCCAGCCACTCCTTGGCAACACCATTTCGGCGTAACGTCATACTCGCTTACATCGGGTGAAGAAGACGCCGGCTCGTGGACTCTCATGGATGGGAATAAGTGATGGGCGAGACTGCCTCCGGTGGGCAATCGGGCCCTTCGGAGCGGGCCGCCAAGGTCCGGCAGCGGGTGAAAGAACTCAACCAGCGCAGGACGGAATTGGCCGCGGGCGAGCGCCCGACTCCGGAGTCGGTCGCGCTGGCGCACCGCCGCGCCGAGGAATCCTTGCGCCGCGCGAAAGAGGCGCACCACGCGGCGGCGCTGCGGCACGAAGAGTTGGCTCGGGTGCACGAGCGAACGGCGAACAGCTATCAGCGCGCCGCACTGCAAGGACTTGGGCCCACCGCTCGACTGCAACAAGCGGCCGATGAGCATTGGCAGGCCGCACACGACGACCATCTCGCAGCCCTTGAGGACGAGGCGGAGTCCCAAGACCCCAAGGAGTCCTCCTCGGGTTAGCTCCAGACAGTCCGTCCGTCGCTCGTCCGAGGAGACTCCTTGACATACGTTCTTCTTCTCTGCGCCATCGTCGCGGAGGTAGCCGCGACCAGCCTGCTCAAAAGCACGGAGGGCTTCACCCGACTGTGGCCGACGGTCATCTGCCTCACGGGTTACGCCATCTCGTTCGCGCTGCTGGCACTGTCGATCTCCCGCGGTATGCAGACGGACGTCGCGTACGCGTTGTGGTCGGCGATCGGCACCGCGCTCATCGTGCTCATCGCAGTGCTGTTCCTCGGCTCGACGGTCTCCGTCGCCAAGGTGGTCGGTGTCGGGTTGATCATCGCCGGCGTGGTCACGTTGAACTTGTCCGGCGCCCACTGACGCTAGGCGCGGACCGGCAGAGGCGTACTCAGCAGATCGAGTAGCGCCGCGGTCACCTCGCCTGGTCGTTCCTCCATGACATAGTGGTCGGCGCCCCGCAGCCGAATCAGCTTGGCCTGCGGGATTGACGCCACCAATTCGCGCGCGGTACCGAACGGGATATAGGGATCGCGGTCGCCCCAGATCACGGCGACCGGGCACCGTATCTTCCCCAGGCCCTCCGCGAGCCACGGCACGGCGGACACCGGGTAGTGCGCGAAGAAGTTCCAGAACGTGCGCTTTCCTTCCGGCGCATTCATCCAGCCCAGATACTCGGCTTCCAGCGTGGTGTCGAAGCAACCGAGCCTTCGGTAGCGCGCCAGCGCTACATGGTGCAGCGCGGCCAGCGGAAGGTGTTGTGCGGCTTCAGATAGCGCCGGCCGCGTCGCGATCCAGTGTTGGGCCCGCGAAAAGCGGTAGAACCACGGGCGGAAGATGCCGTGTGCGCGGGTGTTCAAAAGAGCGAGTCGCAGCACCCGGTCGGGATGGCGGATGGCATAACCGAGGCCGATGAAGCCGCCGAAGTCGTGGGCGCACAGGTTGAACCGTTGCCACCCCAACTCCTCGACGAACCTTTCGATCCGCTCTACCTCGTTGTCGTAAGTGGGCACGGTGGGCGGAGGAGCGGACCGGCCGAAGCCCGGCCAGTCCGGTGCCACGACATGATGGTTTCCGGACAGTTCCGGGATCTGATGGCGCCAGCAGGACGCGCTCTGCGGGTAGCCGTGCAACAGCAGCACCGGCTCTCCCCTGCCGGCGGTGCTTCCGAACACGGTGCTTCCGTCGATGTCCCACATGGTCGGAACATATCCGTATCCGGCGTCGTGTCACCCCTCGCTTTGAGACCGACAGCGCTCCATTCCCGCCACCTGACAACGTCGTTTCGTCGCCGGACCGTGAGCTGGTGTTTACGTAACAGCCTTCAACTGCGCGCCTGGTGTGCAAACATCGCTGCCAGACTGACGCTCTGCCGCCCCCGGGCGGACAGGTTGATTGCGGCAACCTCGAGGGAGTAGGACTCACCATGACCGATGTCGAACAGACGCCCCCCGACGGACTCGCTCCCGCCAGCCCCGCCCGGTCCGATCTGGTTGAGCACTCTCGCACCGGGATGAGCGCGGCCGCGCTGCAACGGGCCATCAACGACCACCTGCGCTACTCGATCGGCCGCCCCGCGGCGGCCCGCCGGCCCGAGCACTACTATCGGGCGCTCGCACTGGCCGTGCGCGACCGCATGCAGGACCGCCGCGTGGTGTCGACCCAAACCTCGCTCGATCTCGGCCGCAAGGTGACGTGTTATCTGTCGGCGGAGTTCCTGATGGGTCCGCAACTGGGCAACAACCTGCTCAATCTCGGCATGGAGCGGGCGGCCCGCGAAGCGCTGGCCGCGATGGGCCAGAACCTGGACACCGTCCTTTCGTGCGAGGAGGAACCGGGCTTGGGCAACGGCGGCCTCGGCCGGCTCGCCGCATGCTACCTGGACTCGCTGGCAACCCTGGAGCGCCCGGCGATCGGCTACGGAATCCGTTACGAGTTCGGCATTTTCGATCAAGAGATCCACGATGGCTGGCAAGTCGAGCAGACCGACAACTGGCTGGACCACGGGAACCCTTGGGAGATCGCCAAACCCGACGTCAACTACTTGGTCAAGTGGGGCGGCTACGCGGCTCACTACACGGACGACGCCGGCAAGGACCGCGTCCGATGGGTGCCAGGGCGAGTACTGAAGGGCGTCGCCTACGACACGCCGATCCAGGGCTACGGCGTCAACACCTGCAACGTGCTGACGTTGTGGAGCGCGCGGGCGGTCAAGTCGTTCGCCTTGGAAGCCTTCAACACCGGCGATTACTACGGGGCCGTCGAGGACGAGGTGATGTCGGAGACAGTCACCAAGGTGCTCTACCCGAACGACGAGCCCGAGGCGGGTAAGCAGCTGCGCCTGCTGCAGCAGTATTTCTTCGTGTCCTGCTCGCTGCAGCATGTGCTGCACATCATGGACGATCTCGCCGACGTGTCCGTCAAGGAACTTCCCCAGCGTTTTGCGTTGCAGCTCAACGACACCCATCCGTCGATCGGCGTCGCCGAACTGATGCGGTTGTTGGTCGACGAACGCCAGCTCGACTGGGACGAGGCGTGGGAGATCACCGTCGCGACGTTCGGCTACACCAACCACACGTTGCTGCCGGAGGCGCTGGAGACCTGGCCGCTGGACATGTTCGCCGAGGCGCTGCCGCGTCACCTGGAGATCATCTACGAGATCAATCGCCGGTTCCTGGACGAGGTACGCGCCCGGTTCCCCGGGGACGACGACCGGGTCGGTCGGATGTCGCTCATCGGCGAGAACGGTGGCAAGAGCGTCCGGATGGCGCACCTGGCCACCGTCGGCAGCCACGCGATCAACGGCGTGGCCGCGCTGCACTCGGAGCTGCTGAAAAGCAGTGTGCTCAAAGACTTCTACGAGATGTGGCCGGAGCGGTTCAGCAACAAGACCAACGGCGTGACGCCGCGCCGCTTCCTGGCGCTGGCCAATCCGGGGCTGCGGGAACTGCTGGACCGCACCGTCGGCGACGGCTGGCTGACCGACCTGGAGCGCCTGCGCGGGCTCGAGCCTTTCGTCGACGACGCCGCCTTCCGCCGGGAATGGCGCGACATCAAACGGAACAACAAGGCGCGCCTGGCCAAGTACATCCGCTCGGTGGCGGGGGTGGACCTCGACCCGGACTGGATGTTCGACATCCAGGTCAAGCGCATCCACGAGTACAAGCGCCAGCATCTCAACGTCCTGCACGTCGTGGCGCTCTATCACCGACTCAAGCAGGACCCCGGCCTGTCGATTCCGCAGCGGGCCTTCATCTTCGGCGGCAAGGCCGCCCCCGGCTACTTCATGGCCAAGCGGATCATCAAATTGATCAACGCCGTCGGGGAGACCGTCAACGCCGACCCGGACGTCAACCGGTTCCTGAAGGTCGCATTCGTGCCGAACTTCAACGTGCAGAACGCCCACATGATCTACCCGGCCGCGGATCTGTCCGAGCAGATCTCCACCGCGGGCAAGGAGGCGTCGGGCACCGGGAACATGAAGTTCATGATCAACGGCGCCCTCACCGTCGGCACGCTCGACGGCGCCAACGTGGAGATGCGCGACGAGGTGGGGCCGGAGAACTTCTTCCTGTTCGGCCTGACGGAACAGGAGGTCGAGGCCGTCAAGGCGGCCGGATATCGCCCGGCCGACTACATCGACCGCAACGACGAGCTGCGCGCGGTGCTGGATCTCATTGCGGCCGGCACGTTCTCGCACGGCGACACCGAGGTGTTCCGGCCGCTGGTGGACAACCTGCGCCATGAGGACCCCTTCCTGGTGTGCGCCGACTACGCGTCCTACGTGAACTGCCAGGAGCAGGTGAGCGCGGCGTGGCAGGACAGGGAGTCGTGGACGAAGATGTCCATCCTCAATACCGCTCGCAGCGGCAAGTTCTCCTCGGATCGCGCGATCACCGAGTACTGCGACGACATCTGGAACGTGTGGCCGCTGACCGTGAAGATGTGAGAAAACCGGCCGAAAATCGCTGCGCCGGGCCTAGGATCTCGGCATGTCAATTCTGGGCGATGCAACGGTCGTCCTCGCTCGCCTGACGAGGTCGACGTCCAACGCGCTGCGTGTCGCGCTCACCACCCCCGACGGCACCGAATTGGCGCGGGCGCAACAAAAGGGCGGTCCCGCGGTGCTATTCGGCTTCAAGAACGGGGGCAAGGGCGAATACAAGCTGTCCTCGGCAGCCGGCGATGAGCTCAAGATCGCGGTGGCCGCAACGACCACCATCACCAACGGGAGCACACCCGTGGGAAGAATTGTGCCCGTCGACGGCGCGGCGCAATTGGAAGACGGGGGCGGCACCGTGCTGGCGGTGGTGCAACCACACACCGGACACAAGGCCGACAGCGCATGGCACCACCGCCTGTTGTCGCCGACCGGCCAGGCGATCGGTGTGCTCACCCTGATGACCGTTCACACCGGTTGGAGCGACATCGAATCCGACGCCATCATGTTGCTGACCGGCCGCAACGTCGCCACCCTGAAGGCGCCATCGGCGGGTGCCATGCTCACGCTCGCCGCGCCGGTCCCTCCCCAGTTGGGCGACGTCTTGGCCGCGGCGTGCGTGGACTTCTCGGTACTCCCCCGCGGATACATCGCGTCAGGCTAGCGGTACCCGGGTAGGTCCGGCACCCCGCTGGCGGTCAGCCATCCACCGCCGTCGACGACGAGCGTCGCCCCCCCGGTGACATACGACGCCGCATCGTAGGCGAGGAAGAGCACCGCAGCAGGTCGGCCCGAAACGGGCTGCGCCAGGCGTTCACGCGGAAAAGGTTACGACGGCTGGACCGTGGGTCGATAGTGGACGTTTTCCCGGTCCGCCGCAAGGATCGACTCAGTGACCCTGGCAGGAGGAAAGTGACCCTACGATTCCGTCGGCTTGCGCTGGCCCCGTTCACCGTGGCGCTGGCGATGCTGCTGCTCGCGCCGTCCGCGTCGGCCGACACCTATACCGATCAGCTGGTGAACAAGTTCAACGCCCAGACGCACGTGCTGGCCGACCCGACGGCGAATCCGTCGCTGCGGGACCCCGACAGGCTCAACGACCAGATCCTGTCCAGCCGATGGACGTGGAGTTCCACGCCGCCGGTCTGGGTGGCGGCGGTGGCCCCCAGCCAGACCGGGGTGAGCACCCCGGACGCCATTCACAACGTCATCCTCGGACGCGATCCCACCTTCAGCGGGATCATTCTGGTCATCGACTCCCGGGGCTATCACGTGCGCGCCTACAACGTGCCCAAGGCGATCGCGGACAGCGTCGATCCGTTGATGAGCCAGTCGGCCAGGGCTCACCGGAACGACCCGCAGGGCGCGACGAGTGAATTCGTCAGCAGATTGGCCAGGGTGGACGTGCCCTCCGGGGGACCGGCGAGCACCACCTCCCCTGCCGTGCACAAGAACCCCGACCGCTGGGCATGGTTGTGGACCCTGCTGGTCTTTCTCGCCGTCGCGTTGAGCGTGGTCAGCTTGATCTGGTTCGTGGCGAGCCGAAACGGCAAGCGCCGCAAGGACGCAGCAGCGCGCGAGCAGATCAAGCAGGAATTGATCACCGCAACAGCGGACGTCGGCGACCTCGATAACGCGGTGCTCACCAACAGCGAAACGGACGTCAGCGCGGAGTCCACGAAGGCCAACGCCAGCCTGTATGACGCCAGAAAGGCCTATGAGACAGGTGACTACGGCGCAGCGCGCGCGCACCTGAGGGTGGTGCAGTCGACGGTGGCCAAGGCCAACCAGAAACTCAACCCCGGTCGCCCTGCGCCGAACGTCGCCGCCGTCGACTCGGTGCCCGAAGACGACCGCAAGCAGGCCTCGGTGCGCGCAAAGAACCCCGAGACCGGCGAGTACGTGACGATCAACAACAACAACTACAGCACCACCCCGCAGCCCGGTTATCCCCACTATTACGGGGGTGGCTACTACAACGGAATGTTCTTCTACCCGGGGTACTACCCATACGCGTTCTGGGGTGCGGGCTGGGGTTGGGCGCTGACGGACGTCCTGCTGATGGACGCGCTGCTGGACGACCATTGGGGCGGCAGCTACGAGCGCGGCTTCGACGCCGGCCGCGATTCGGCATACGCGGATGCCGGCTACGGCGGCGGCCAAAACGCCGGGTATGACAGCCCGCAAGGCGATGTCGGGTTCGGCGGTGGTTACGACTCCAGCGGCGATACTGGCTTCGCAGGCAACGGCGGCTCGTACTCGGGTGGCGGAGACGTCGACTTCAGCGGCGGTTGGGACTCCGGCGGCGGATCCGACTTCGGCGGATCCGATTTCGGCGGCGGTGGCTCGGATTCCGGCGGCGGCGACTTCGGGTTCTGATGCCCGAGAAGTAGGGTTTCCCGATGAGCACCGACAGGATCGACCGCGGCATCCTGCTCGTCTCACAAGGAGTGTGATCGTGACTGAGGGTTTGTTCGGCCTACTGACCGTGATCGCCTTGGGCCTGGCACTGACACTCGCCACCATTGCCGCCGCGTACGTCAGGCGGATGGAGAGGCGGACGACCAGCCCGATAAGCGAGGAGATCGGCAGCGCCAAAGAGGTCGTGCGCAAGCTGCGCAAACGCGAACCCATGTCGGCGGAAGAGCTGGACTACGCGCGCCAGGTCGTCGCCGACCGTAGCTCCTTTATGGCGCTCTGCATCCCCGGCGCGTTGTTCATGCTCGGCTGCTTCTACGTCTTCGGCAGTCTGTACCACCTGCATGGAGCAACCCCTTCCGAGCGCACGTTCCTCGGGGTGATCCCCATGTTGACGTCGACTAACCTCGCCCTACGGCTTCGAAGTAGCGCACGTCTGAAGAGGCGGCTGCGCGGCGCGCAAGTCGCGGCATGAGGGGCTCGCGACCCAGGTTCGACACACCCGGATCGCGCCGGCGACCCGGCTGCAGTAATCTCTTTACCGATGTATGTCAACCTTATTGATATACGACGAGCCGCTGGCCGGCTGACATGGGGCGGAGACGAGGCGGGCACGTCTTAGGACTGGGTCGCGAAAGGTGATGGAGTGAGCCGTCGTTCAGTCGGCAGGACTGCCTTGGAGCGGGGCTGGATGCCGTTGGTCACCGTCGTTGCGGTCGGTGTGGGCCTGCTGTGCATGTACAAAGTGCACCAGTTCTCCGAACCGGAGCCGGTCATCACCGTCAATGGTCCGCAGGCGCCTGAGCAGTTCAATGTCAAGCGGATCACCTACGAGGTGTTCGGCAACGCCGGCAAGGGAGGGAAGCTCGTCTACATCGACATCGACGGCCATCCGCACCAGGTCGATATCACGGCCCTGCCGTGGTCCCACACGGAGACCACGACTCTCTCGGTGGCGTCCGGAAGCATCTCGGTTCACGTTCGTAGCGGTCAGGTGAGTTGCCGGATGCTGGTGGATGGCGTGGTCCGCGACGAGCAGTCGGACGACCATCCCGACGCCGACGTCGAGTGCCGGGTGAAATCGGCATGACCGAGCATCGCCTCGACGAGCCCCGGACCAAACGCCCGTTCATCCCCAGGATGGTGCGGGCTTTCGCGATCCCGATCATCTTCTTCTGGGGCCTCCTCGCGGTCACCACGAACACCTTCATGCCGCAGGTGGAACGGGTCGCGGAGGAACTCGCCGGCCCGATGGTGCCGCACTACGCGCCCTCACAGCGGGCGCTGCTGCACATCGGCGAGAAGTTCCACGAATCGAACTCGACCAACTTGACCATGGTGGTGTTCGAGGCGAACCGGCCGCTGGGAGACGCCGACCACCGGTACTACGACGACCTGATGCGCCGCCTTCAGCGCGACACCCAGCACGTGCAGTACGTGATGGACCTGTGGGGCAAGCCGTTCACCGCGGCCGGAGCGCAGAGCGTGGATGGCAAGTGCACCTATGTGCTCCTTCGTCTGGCCGGCGACATCGGCCAGATTCAGGCCAACCAGTCCGTGGACGCCGTCCGTGACATCATCACGAAAGACCCGCCACCGCCCGGGCTCAAGGTCTACGTCAGCGGCGCGGCTCCGTTGGCCTCGGACACGCTGGCTATCGCGAACGCGAGCCTGAACAACGTCACGATCGTCACCATCATCCTCATCGTCGTGATGCTGTTGCTGGTCTACCGCACCCCATCCACCCTGTTGGTGCCCTTGCTCGGCGTGCTCATCGAGATGCTCGTCGCGAAGGGGATCGTCTCGACGCTGGGGCACCTCGGGTACATCGAGCTCTCGTCGTTCGCGGTGAACATCGTGATCGCGTTAACTCTGGGCGCGGGAACGGATTACGGCATCTTCTTGATGGGCCGCTACCACGAGGCCCGGCAGGCCGGCGAAAGCCGGGAGGACAGCTTCTACATCGCGTACAAGGGTGTCGCGCCCATCATCATCGGCTCCGGGCTGACGATCGCCGGCGCGTGTTACTGCTTGACGTTCGCGCGCCTCAACTATTTCCACACCATGGGTCCGGCCGTGGCGATCACCATGCTGTTCACCATCGCCGCGGCGATGACGCTAGGCCCGGCGGCGTTGACCGTCGGCAGCCTGTTCGGGATGTTCGACCCGAGGACCAGCGCCAAGGGATATCTGTATCGGCGCATCGGGGCGAGCGTCGTGCGGTGGCCGGTGCCCATCCTGGTGGCCAGTTCCGCGATCGTCATGCTCGGCGCGATCTTCGTTCCCACCTACCGGCAGAACTACGACGACAGGCAATACCAGCCGGCCAGTGCGCCCGCCAACCTGGGTTTCCAGGCAGCGGATCGGCACTTCCCCAAGAGCAAGCTCTTCTCCGAGATGCTCATGGTCGAAACCGATCACGACATGCGTAACTCCGCCGACTTCATCTCCCTGGACCGCGTCGCCAAGGCCCTGATCCGCCTGCACGGCGTGGCGATGGTGCAGGGCATGACCAGGCCTTTGGGTCGCGCGCTCGAGCACGCCAGCATCCCCTACTTGTTCACCACACAGGGCAGCGGCAACGGCCAACAACTGCCGTTCAGCAAGGAGCAGAACTCCAACACCGATGCGCAGGCCGACATTCAGGCGCACTCGGTCGAGGTCCTGCGCAAGGAGATCGGCTTCTTCCAAAAGGTGTCCGACGAACTGCACCAGACCGTACTCACGGTCGAAGATCTGCAACGGGTTGCCGACGACATCAGGGACGAGGTCTCCAACGTCGACGATTTCTTCCGGCCGATCAAGAGCTACTTCTATTGGGAGAGGCACTGTTTCGACATCCCCATCTGCTGGACGTTCCGCTCGCTGTTCGAGACGATCGATCAGGTCGACAAGTTGGCCGACGACATCGCGGACGCGAAGGTGTCCCTCGAGGAAGTGGACAAGGCTTTCCCGCAGATCATCGCCCAACTCAAAGCCACCGCCGACGACACCGAGGCACTGCAGTCGAAGTTGGTCAACAGTTACGGATCCGCCGACCTGCAGACCACCCAAACCGCGCAGACGTTCGATGATCTGATCAACGTGGGCAACGACTTCGACAAGTCACGCAGCGACGACTTCTTCTACATCCCGCACGAGGGCTTCGACAACGACGACGTCAAGACCGGGATGAAGCTGATGATGTCGCCGGACGGCAAGGCGGCCCGGTTCATCGTCACCCACGAGGGCGACGCGATGGGCCCCGAAGGCGTGGAGCACGTCCAACAGTTCCCCGACGCGATCAAGACGATCCTGAAAGAGACCTCGTTGGCCGGGGCCAGAATCTACATCGGCGGTTCGGGATCCAACGACAAGGACATCAAGGAATACGCGATGTCCGACCTCATGATCGCGGCGATCGCCGCCTTCGTGCTGATCTTCTTGATCATGATGTTCATCACGCGAAGTCTGGTGGCCGCCTTGGTGATTCCCGGCACCGTGGCGTTCTCCTACGCCGGCGCGTTCGGGCTGTCCATCCTCGTCTGGCAGCACCTGGTCGGCCTGCACCTGCACTGGCTGGTCCTGCCGCTGACGTTCATCATCCTGGTGGCGGTGGGTTCGGACTACAACCTGTTGCTGATCAACAGGGTGAAAGAGGAGTTGCACGGCGGGATTCACACCGGCCTCATCCGGGCGCTCGGCAGCACGGGCGGCGTGGTGACGTCCGCCGGCTTGGTGTTCGCCTTCACCATGCTGGCCATGCTCACCAGCGATCTGCGCACCATCGGGCAGGTGGGTTCGACCGTGTGCATCGGCCTGCTGCTCGACACGCTGATCGTGCGTTCGTTCGTGGTGCCGTGCATCCTGCGGATTTTGGGGCCGTGGTTCTGGTGGCCGACCCTGGTGCGCGCCCGCCCGCTGCGGCAGGCGGCCGCACCGAGCTAACCTGCGCCCTTGCCGTTGTCGACGCGATACACGGCGCCGTGCACCGCCGCCGCGGCGTCGCTGGCCAGGAAGGCGATCACGTTCGCGACGTCAACGGGCTGCATCATGCCGCGCGGCGAGGCCGTGCGCATGATCAGGTCGTAGTTGGGGTTCTCTGGAGCGCTGAAGTGTTCGAGCTGCGGGGTGAGCATGCCCCCGGGGCATACCGCGTTGACGCGCAAGCGGTCCGCGGTGTACTCCACCGCCAGAGCCCGGGTCAGTCCGACCAGCCCGTGCTTGGCGGCGCAGTAGCCCGCCGAGTACGCCTGGCCCTCGACGCCGGCGATGGAGCCGACGTTGACGATGTTGCCGCCCCGCTCCAGCAGGTGCGGCAGCGCCGCCCGGCACAGGAAGAACGGCCCGTTCAGGTTGACCGCGAGGTCTTGCGCCCAGTCCTTGTCGGTCATCGACTCCGTCCGGCGCATCTGGTGTTGTCCGGCGACGTTGACCAGCACGTCCAGCCCGCCGAATTCGCGCACGCACCGCTCGACCGCCTCACGGCAAGCCTGCGCCGAGGTCAAGTCCACTGATGCGTAGGAACCGTTCTGAACATCGGCGAATACCTCGGCCAGGCGGGCCGTGTCCCGGCCGACGCCGAAAACCGTTGCGCCCTGGCGGGAAAACAACCGAGCCGTCTCGGCGCCGAGACCCGATGACGCTCCGGTCACCAGCGCGACCTTGCCCTGCAATGACATTCCCGTCCTCGTGGTCAGTAGGGGCGCATTCGCGCGAGGAGTCTCGGCCCCCACAGGGTCATCGCACGGCGCGCGGTCAACAACACCAGCAGACTGATCGCCGTCCTCCCGATGGCGACCCGACTGGTTCGCCGCTTCCAGGTCGGCGGCGCCGATCCCGCGCGCCGGCCGAGGTAGTAGCCGAGGCAGGTCGCCATCGCGAGAGCCGCGATTCCCGCGAGCACCGTCATGATGATGAGCGTTTCGCGTCATCGTCGCGGTGGGGTCACGCGAAAGGCACACCTTGGCCACTACGTGCGGCCGACGAATGCGGCGCTAACCGATCTCGCTCACGACATAGACGGCGACATAACCGATGGGGATGCCGGTCCAGGTGGCGATGCACTTGCGTGCCGCCAGTTCCACCGCGCCCCGGCGGCTGGTGCGGGTGACCCTGCCGATCTCGGGAATCCGGATCATCCACCCGTCGGCGTCACGACTGACTTCGACGTCAAAGCACTGGCCGACCATCGGGCACTTCACGCGGGGAACCATCCGCGACGCGCGGGCGCTGCGCAACGCTTGTCGGCGCAGCAGGCTGGGCTGAGTGGGCATGGCTGCTTTCAAAAGAGTCGCAATCGAACCGCGGGAAAGAGTAATGCGCATCGAGGCGAAAACCTAATCGGCAACCGGGCCGGCTCCTGACTGAGGCGCACTCGCAACCGAGTCGTTGCTTGCGCTTAATGTTCGAGGCCGAACGGCTCGGGCAGGAGCGAACGTCCCACCTTGCTAATCCGGCCGCCTCGGCGGAAACGCGACGCCCTTCTCGATGGCCTCCCGATAGGCATTCACCCGGCCCGGGATGGTCGCGAGGACGGCCATGGTCCGACCGCCCCGCCCGTACGCGGCGACGAACTCCCACGAATCAGGATCGCCTTCGATGATCTCGACAACATCGTAATCGTTTGGCACGCCCAGCATCTGGAGCTTGACGTCGTACTGATCGGACCAGAAGTACGGCAGCTCGGCGTGAGCCTCGGCACTTTCCGGCCCCGCCAACAATGTCCGCGCCGCGGCCGCGCCCTGACGGCCCGCGTCGTCCCAGTGCTCGGTGCGCAGGTGCCGTTCGTACAGCGGGTGCCACCAGCGGGCTACGTCACCGGCGGCGACGACGGCGGCATTCCCGGTGTCGCCATCCACGGCACCGCCGGCGTCGCAGATCACCCCGTCGTCGACACGCAATCCGGAGCCGTCCAGCCAGTCGGTGGCCGGGGTGACCCCGAGGCCGACGATGACGAGGTCGGCCGGGACCCGCGAGCCGTCGGTGAGCCGAACCCTCCGCACCCGGCCGTCGCCCTCGAATCTGTCGACACCGACTCCGACCCGCAGATCCACGCCGTGCCGGCGATGCAGCTCGGCCCAGCGCTGCGCCAGCTCCTTGCCCAACACGGCCAGCAGCGGGCCGTTCGCCTTTTCGATCAGCGCGACGTCCAGTCCCATCGACCGGCAACTCGCGGCGACCTCCGCGCCGATGAACCCACCGCCGACGACCACGACCCGCGGCCGGGAACCCAAGCGGTCCCGAATGGCCAGGCAATCATCGATCGTCCGCAGCATCAGCACGCCGTCGGGACCTGGGCCGCCCGGCCATGCGCGCGGCGTCGCGCCGCTGGCGATCACCAGTCCGTCAAACGGCAGGGGCAGGTCCTGACCGTCGTCGCGCACGTGGACGGTGCGCGAGGTCATGTCCAACTTCAACGCCGACGCGCCGCGCAGGACACGCGCATCCATGTCGAATTGCGGCGCCAGGTCGACCCCGGCCCGGTGCACCTTGCCGGTCAGCAACTTCTTCGACAGCGGAGGGCGATGATAAGGGGCCTGCCGCTCGGCGCCCACGATGGTCAGGGCGCCGTTGTAGCCCTCGTGCCGCAGCGTCTCGGCCGCTCGGGTCCCCGCCACGCCCGCACCGACGACGACAACGTTTGTCAGCTGGCGAGTCGGCATGGTCAGTCCTTCACCGTGATGGCCTGGGTGGGACAGGACACCTCGGCACCGATCAACTGTTGGCGCAGTTCCTCGGGCGGTTCGTCCTGCAGCACGTGCAGACCGTCCTCGCGCACGTCGAACACCTCGTGGCAGATGCTCATGCACACGCCGTTGCCATCGCAGGTGTCAAGGTCCACCGAAACCTTCATCGCACCTTCGCCTTTCGTGCTCCGTTGCCGGACGTCTCGATTCCTTGAGTTTGATCCGGCGACTTCCCTTGGGATCGCGCCCGCTCCTGGGCGGCCTTGGCCACCGGCGAATAAGCCAGGTAGTCGATCGCCACCTGTGTGTTCGCCTCGTCGTTGGGGTGATGGCTGGGCCGCATGTACCGGACGGGCGTCGTCACCATCAGCTTCCAGGGGCCCGGCAACCGGTACTCGCGAGCGGCCCAGAGCCAGTCTCGCCAGCGCCACTTGCGATCGGTGGTCGGGTCTTGGGCCATCAGGTATTTGGCGCCGGCGACCCACCAGCCGATGAACAGCGGCGAGACGAACAACATCGAGAACGCCCTGATCAAGTAGCTCCCGGAGACGTGCTGGTAGACGTCGTACACCAGCGACCGGTGCTCGACCACCTCGCCGAGCAGGGCATCGACACCAAGCCGTACACGGATCGGCTCGGGAGGCTGTTGTCGATGACGCTGGGCGACCCGCCCCAGTGGTTTCCGCCGGCCATGAAGCGGTGGTGGCTGTATCGGCGGCTGGCCGATGTGGCCGCGCTGGAGCACTACACCGCGATGTTGGGCCAATGGGTGCTGACGAACCGGGGCCTGGACTACGCGAAGGCCGACCCCATGATGCTGGATCTGCTGCGTTGGCACGGCGCCGAGGAGGTCGAGCACCGGTCGCTGGTGTACGACGTCTACCAGCACGTCTCCGGGAGCTACTTGATCAGGGCGTTCTCGATGT
>NZ_LZKD01000153.1:0-1203 GCF_001668695.1 Mycobacterium sp. E2497 | reverse complement strand
CCCGGCGATCGGAAAACCCACCGCCACATCCGAAGTCGCACCCAGCTTGCCCAAAACCACCGCCAACGCGGCCTGGACCACCATGAAACTGGTTGCATTATGCTCACTCGCCACCTCACTTACTCGCTGTTGCAATTGCGCGGGCCACTCCACGCTCACCCGCGCGCCCCGATAATCGGCCACCAAGGGATAGGGCCGATCGGTCGGCAACTCCAGCCGCTCCGCCATCCCCGCCAACGCGTCCTGCCAATACGCCAACTGCCCGGCGATCGCACTACGCGGATCATCCAAATCCCCGAACTGCGCCCGCTGCCACAACGTGTAATCCACGTACTGCACCGGCAACTCGGCCCACCCCGGCACCTCACCACCACGCCGGCTGGCATACGCCACCCCCAAATCACGCACCAACGGCGTGATCGACCACCCATCAGCGGCAATATGATGAGCCACCGCCACCAACACATGCTCACCCTCGCCCACCCGAAACACCTTCGCGCGCAACGGGATCTCTGTCGACAGGTCGAACGAGTGGTGCGCCGCGGCATCGATGGCGCCCTCCAGCCGGCTCGTCGGCCAGCCGTCGGCCTCGACGACGTCGCATCTGACGCGCGCCTGTTCTGCCGACAGCACGATCTGTCGGGGGGTTCCCTGGGGCGCGACGAAGATGGTGCGCAGGCTTTCGTGGCGGCCTACCACGTCGTTCAACGCGGCGCGCAGTGCGTCGGTATCCAGCGGCCCGGCCAGCCGCAGCGCGGCCGCCATGTTGTAGACGGGCGACGGCCCGTTCAGCTGGTCGAGGAACCACAACCGGGACTGGGCGAACGACAACGGAACCGTCGCCGGCCGTTTGCCGGCCACCAGCGGCGCGAGAGCGCCGCCACCCAGCCCCATGCGGGGGGCCAGCTGCGCCACCGTGGGCGCCTCGAACAGCGCTCGCACCGAAAGAGCGCTGTCAAAGCCACTATTGATGGCCGCGATCGCCCGCATCGCCGAAAGCGAGTCGCCGCCGAGCTCGAAGAAGGAGTCGTCGATGCCGACCCGCTCGAGGCCCAGGACTTGGGCGTAGATGCCGGCCAGGATTTCCTCGACCGCGCTGGCCGGGGGGCGGTAGTGATCGGTCTCCGTGTATTCGGGTGCGGGCAGGGCGCGGGTGTCGAGTTTGCCGTTGAGGGTGACGGGCAGGGTGTCGAGGGTGACGAG
>NZ_LZKD01000152.1:0-661 GCF_001668695.1 Mycobacterium sp. E2497 | reverse complement strand
CACCGGGTGCTCGTTGCTTTCGGCGCGGACCGCGCGATCGAATGCGGCCAGATGCGGATGCTCGCGCATCAGCCGGCTCGCCTCGTCCAGCACCGCCGCGAGGCGATCGACCACGCCGCCGGGACCCGCGGCGGCGGCTCGCAGCCGCGGCACCGCCATGCGTTCGATGTCCTCGACGGCCGCGTCCAGCAATTCGGACTTGTTCGGGAAGTAGTGGTACAGGCTGCCGCTGGTGACGTCGGCCGCCCGGGCGATCTCGCGAATCGTGGTGCGCGAATAGCCATTCTCGGCCACACATCGCATGGTGGCAACGACGATCCGCTGCCGCGTCTCCTCGCCGCTGGCGCCGACCGGACGTCCCCGTTGCGCCCGCGTCACCGTGCTGTCCTCACTCGCGCGTCCCGTCCGCCGGCTCCCGGTCCCCGACACGGTCGAATATAATCGAGTGATCGATTAGTTTCGGCTTCGCCGCGGAGGTGCGTAGTGCGTGATGGACGGAGCTGCGGCGGGCTTCCCGCCGCATGAGCGTCACGCCGCCGCAATTGGGTCGGCCGGTGGGTGCCGACGGTGAGCAGACCCGGGCCCGCATCATCACCGCCGCGATGCGATGTGTGGCCGAGAATGGCTATTCGCGCACCACGATTCGCGAGATCGCCCGGGC